>NZ_BMDZ01000061.1 GCF_014636235.1 Tistrella bauzanensis | reverse complement strand
ATGTCCCCCTCTCAGGAACACTCATACAGACTCCACTTCGCCACCGGTCGCCAGGGCTATTCTTCAAATGCGATTCCCCTGCCATCCGGCCCCGCCGAAACCCGGCCCCGCCGCCGCCAGCGCGCCGATCACCGCCAAGTCATTGCCCGGCATCGCCTGCGCCGCCCCGCGCATCCCCGTCATGCGCCCAGGCACCGCACGCCCGCCATTGGCAGACGGCGCAATGCAGGGTCTATTGTGATACGGGGGCTGCGTCGCGGCGCCCGGGGCGTCGCCATGTCCCGATCCCAGAGCGCCGGCTAAGCGGTTTTTCCCCCATGTCTGTTCCTGTCAGCAATTCGGCACCCCTCGATCCGGGGCGCGCCCTGATCGTGGGCGGGTTGTGGATGACCGCCGCCAGCGGGCTGCTGGCCCTGCTCGCCGCCCTGATCCGCATGGCCTCCGACCACGTCCATCCGCTGGAAATCGTGTTCTTCCGCAACCTGTTCGGTGTCGTGCTGATGATGCCGATGCTGGGGCGGCTGCCGATGCCCTATGATTTCCGGCGGCGCTGGCCGTTGTTCGGCGCGCGCGGCCTGACCAGTTTCGCGGCCATGGCCACATGGTTCTTCGCGGTCTCCACCATCGCCCTTGCCGATGCGGTGGCGCTGAACTTCACGCTGCCGCTGTTTGCAACCCTGCTCGCGGTGCTGGTGCTGGGCGAGGTGGTGCGCGGCCGGCGCTGGACGGCGCTGGGCGTTGGTTTCCTTGGCACGGTCATCGTGCTCCGCCCCGGCTTCACCGAGGTGTCGGCGGGCACCATCGCGGCGCTGGCATCGGCGGGTTTCATGGCCGCCTCCGCCGTCTCGATCCGGAAGATGTCGGCTCATGACGGGCCGGCGGTGATCACCTTCTGGTCCAACATTGTGATGACGCCGATCTCGCTGGTGCCGGCGCTGTTCGTGTGGACCTGGCCCGGATGGCAGGGCTGGTTGTGGCTGCTTGGCGTGGGGGCCGTCGCCATCGCCGCCCAGATCTGCCTGTCACGCGCCTATGGCGCCGCCCCCACCTCGGCGGTGATGCCGTTCGACTTCACCCGTCTGCCCTTCGCGGTGCTGATCGGTCTGGTCTGGTTCGGCGAGGTGCCGGACCCCTGGACCTTGGTCGGCGCAGCCGTCATCATCGGCTCCGCGATCTATATCACCCGCCGCGAGGCGCGGCTGGCCGGACGACCGGTCACGCCCATCGCCGCAGAACCACCCGACCCGGAAACCGAGGACAGGTCCAGATGACCGACCGAGACGCAGCCCGCCCCACCCTCGCCACCATCCTGGCGGTGAACCAGCGCGAGGCGGTGGAGCGCGTGGAGGCGGGCGACGGCCGGCCATTGTGGCGGCTGATCTGGTTCGGCGCCTCAAGGCTCGGCATGGGCGATGCCGGGCTGAACGCATTGCAGGCGGCGCTGGCCGAGGATTTTCCCGACTTCCTGGCCGAGGTCGACCGCGGCACCGAGGAAAGCGAGCGGGTTCTGGAGCTCGACCTGCCCGGCGACGGGCCCGATGACGAGCGCACCGCCCGCGCGGTGGCCGTGGCCGCCAATCCCAGCGCGATCGTGTTCTCCGGCGTGTTCGAAGGCGCGCCGGCGATCGACGGCGCCTCGCGGCCGATCACTCAGCGCGACGACGACGACGAGGGCCGCGAGTTGATCGAGGGCGACGACGCCCGCTGGCTGGTGGTGGTGGCGGTGGATCGGATGCGCGGCCGGCTGGCCCTGAGCCGGGTGGTGGAGCGCGGCGGCCGCCCGACGGTGGTGCCGCCGGCCGAGACCGACGACCTGGAGGCCTTCCACGCCCTGATCGACTGGCTGGCCGGCTGGGCAGGGTGGACCGCTGTCGGCACCCGCACACTCAATAGCTGATCGGAAACCGAAGGCCGCGCCGGCATGGCCGCTGCCATCAGGGGCGGCGAGGGCATCGGCCCTCCGCCGGCGCCGATCGCGCGGGACAGCGGCCTGACCATGCCGTCGCGGGCTGACCCGCCGGTCGGGCGGGCTTGACCGGCGGGCCTGAATGGCGGATCAATGCCGGATAATGGGATCCGGAAGACCCCGAGCCGGATCCGAGCGACAGCGATCGAGGAGACCAGACCCCATGCAGATCAACGGTGTTGCCGCAGTCGTCACCGGTGGAGCCTCCGGCCTTGGCGCCGGCACGGCCCGCGCCCTTGCCGCCGCCGGCGCCAAGGTGACGGTGGTCGACCTGAACGAGCAGGCGATCGAGGAGTTGGCGCGCGAGATCGGCGGGCTTGCGATCAAGCTGGACGTCACCGACCCCGCCGCCGCCGAGGCCGCCTATGCCAAGGCTGCCGAGGCCCATGGGCCGGTCCGCATCCTGGTGAACTGCGCCGGCATCGCCCCCGCCTTCAAGGTACTGGGCAAGGAAGGGCCGGCCTCTCTCGACGCCTTCTCGAAGGTGGTCAACGTCAACCTGATCGGCACCTTCAACATGATCCGGCTGGCCGCCGCCCAGATGTCGAAGGCGGACCCGGTCACCGCCGATGGCGAGCGCGGCGTGATCATCAACACCGCCTCGATCGCGGCGTTTGAAGGCCAGGTCGGCCAGTCGGCTTATGCCGCATCCAAGGGTGGCGTGGTCGGTCTGTTGCTGCCGGTGGCGCGTGAACTGGCCCAGCACGGCATCCGCATGTGCACCATCGCGCCGGGCATCTTCGGCACACCGATGCTGTTCGGTCTGCCGCAGGCGGTACAGGACAGCCTGGGCGCCAGCGTGCCCTTCCCGTCGCGTCTCGGCCGCGCCGAGGAATATGCGGCGCTGGCCCGCCACATCGTCGAAAACAGCATGCTGAACGGCGAGGTCATCCGCCTGGATGGCGCGATCCGCATGTCGGCGCGCTGATCCGTCAGCCATATCGATACGAACACGGGCCGCATCCCTCAAGAAGCGGCCCGTGTTCGTCCGGCTCAGCCCTGAAGGCCGGTGCCGGTCGCTGCCTCCTCGATCACGCGAGCGAGTTTCGCGTCGCGTTCGGTCAGGCCGTCGGCATCATGGGTCGACAGCAGGATCGTCACCCGGTTGTAGACATTCGACCATTCCGGGTGGTGGTCCTGGCCGTCGGCGGTGATCGCCACCCGGGTCATGAAGGCGAAGGCGGCCTTGAAATCGGTGAAGCGGAAGGTCTTCTCGATCGCGTCACGGCCGTCGACCTCACGCCAGCCGGGCAGGCTGGCCAGAAGTTCGGCGCGGGCTGTGGGTTCAAGCTTTGCTACCATGGCTGGGCTCCCCATATCGGCCGCAGGCGGTGGCCGCCCGCGGCATCCTTGGCCCCAGATGTCCGGTGGCCGGCCGCGCTTGTCAACCAGCGACGGGACATGAAGCGCCGATGACCAACCCCCAGAATGATCCCGTTGCCCGTTTCGGCCCGCTGACAGCACCAGGCCTGGCCGAGATCGACGCCATCGCCGACCATGCCTTCGGCAGCCTGCCGGCTGAATTCCGCGCGGCGATCGGCCAGATCGCGATCCGGGTCGAGGATTTCCCCGACGAGGAGACCCTGGCCGATATGGGGATCGACGACCCCTTCGGCCTGCTCGGGCTCTATCACGGCATTCCGTTGACCGAGCGTTCACTGACCCAGCCATCGGCCGTGCCGGACATGATCTTCCTCTATCGCCGGCCGCTGCTCGATGCCTGGGCCGAGACCGAGGGCGAGGCGGCGGGCACCACGCTCTACGACCTGATCCGCCATGTGCTGATCCACGAGATCGGCCATCATTATGGCTTCTCCGACGCGGATATGGACCGGATCGAGGCGGAGTGACCGCCGCCACCGCGTAATCGCGGCCCCGCTGATCAGGCCGGCTGCCAGCCCATCCGCTCCAGGAACCAGCCCGGCACCGGCGAGGACCGGCCGGTGGTCATGTCGGTATAGACCCAGATGATGTCGCCGGTCGACAGCAGCGCATCCTCGCCGCGCGGATGGATCTCGATCGCGAAGGTGACGCTGGAGCGGCCGGCGGCGCCGATCCGCACGCAGACGTCGATTTCGTCGTCGAAGCGGATCGGCCGCTTGTATTCGACCGTCGCCTTGACAAGATGAAAGTCGAAGGTGTCGGGCGAGAAGTGGTCGTTATAGCCGATATCGCGGGAGCGCAGGAACTCGGTGATCGCGGTGTCGAAATAGGTCAGATAATGGGCGTTGAAAACCACACGCTGACCATCGACTTCCGAATAACGGATGCGGAACGGAAACGAGAAGGCGAAATCCGAACGAGCCATGGGGGAGGACGTCTCCTGAGTTGCGGATGCCTGCGGCATCTCTTCGATTGGGCGACATGGCCGGATAATCCTGACCATATCGCGCGATCCATCCTAATGATGGCACGGCCCGCGAACCAGACTTGTCAGCCCCAGACCGGCGCAACCTTATGGCGGGGACCATCGCATGCGTGAGACCTGGGGGCGCGCGACACCGGCCCTGGCCATCGATCCGCCGGCCGCGACCCGTGCTGTGGCGACCCTGCCCGGATCGCCTGCGGTGCTGCGGGTGACGCCGCTGGCCGGCGGGCTTGCCAACACTTGTCTGCGGCTCGATTTCGCCGATGGCCGCGCGCCGGCGGTTCTCCGCATCCATCAGCGCGACCCTGGCGCGGCGCCCCGGGAAGCGGCGCTGCACCGGCATGCCCTGTCCCTGGGCCTGCCGGTGCCCGCGGTGCTGCTGGAAATACCGGCCAGCATCGGCCTGGGCGGGCCGGCGCTGCTGCTGGACCATGTGGCGGGCACGCGTGGCGATGTGGTGCTCGCCGCCATGGACGATGCCGGGGCCGCCGCGGTCGGCCAGCAACTGGGGGGCCTGCTCGCGCGGCTGCATGCGGTCCACCCCGGCCCGGTCGGCCTGCTCGGCCCCGATCTGCGGGTGGCGACGCCATTTTCCGATGCCGATGCCGGCCTGGCCGGGTTCATCGACCGCTGCATCACCCACGGCCGGGGCGCCGCCCGCCTGGGACCGGTGCTCGCCGATCGCCTGTGTGCCATGATCGCCACCGAGGCGCGGCGGCAGCAGCCACCCGATCACCCGCCGTCGCTGGTTCATGGCGATATGGACCCCACCAATCTGCTGATCGGCGACGATGGACGGATCACGGCGATCCTCGATTGGGAATTCGCCCTCTCCGCCTCGCCCTATGTCGATCTGGGCCATCTGTTGCGCCCGCCCCTCGGCGACCGGCCGGGCTTTGCGGCGGCGCTGGCGCAGGGGTATCGTCAGGCGGGCGGCCGCCTGCCCGAGGACTGGTCCATCAAGGCGCGGCTCGTCGACCTCACCGCCTGGGCCGAATTTCTCGACCGGCCGTCGATCAGCGACGGGCTGCACCGCAGCGCCCGCCAGCACATCGCCCGAACCATCACCATCATCGCCGGAGCCACCCCATGACGCCCCTCAGCGATACCACCGGACCCGTGGTTCTGCACCTGCTCTGCGGCAAGATCGCCGCCGGCAAATCCACCCTTGCCCGGCAACTGGCCGCTGCCCCGGCCACGATCCTGATCTCAGAGGATCGCTGGCTCGCCCGCCTCTATGGTCCCGACATGGCCAGCGTCGCCGATTACGTCCGCTATGCGGCGCGGCTGCGCGATGCGATGGGCGGCCATGTCACCAGCCTGCTGGCCGCCGGCCTGTCGGTGGTGCTCGACTTTCCCGCCAACACCGTCGCCAACCGTGCCTGGATGCGGGAATTGATCGATGCGTCGGGTGCCGACCATCGCCTGCATCTGCTCGACCTGCCCGACGATCTGTGCCGCGCGCGGCTGCGCCAGCGCAATGCCGCCGGCGGCCATGATTTCGCCGCCAGCGATGCGCAGTTCGATCTGATCACCAGCCATTTCGTGGCGCCCACCGCCGATGAGCGGTTCCATATCCTGCGGCATAGCGGTGCTTGACAGCCGGCACCGACGGTATACCATTGCAGCCATGAGCACGATCATCCGTCGTGGCGCCCCGGTGTTCTCTGCGATACCGCTGCGCCCTGCCCTCCCGTCGCGAATTATGGGCCCGGTCCTCTTCTGAGGGCCGGGAGCCTCAGGATTGGTGAGGCGGTTTCCCATTGAGCCGATGACAGGCCCCCGACATCGTCAGATGCCGGCCAGACGACAAGATCGAGTGCTGCGTGTTCCCATGACCGACTGTCCTGCATCACGATCCGGCGCTTTGCGTACCCTCCGGCCGCACGGCCTGTGGTGGTTTCGAATTATCGGCCCGGTTCTCGATTGAGAGCCGGGATAAGTGCCGTCACACGAGGCCGCATCCAGCCCTGGTTCATGCCGGAGCACCTGGATGCAGCCGGGCGACATGCCACCGTCGCCAGTCGGGCCCCGCGGCCATCGCCGCCGGGCCGGGAATGCCAGAAGACCGGATCACACGTCATGATGACCGCCACCACCACGGCCACCGCCCTCTCCGCCACTGCCGCCGCCCAGGCCACCCCGGCAGCCGAGCCCGCCACCGCCTGCTTCTTCGTGGTCGCCGCCGCCGAGGTCGGCACCATGGCGCGGGTGCTGGAGATCTTCGCCCTGCGCAGCCTGCTGCCGTCCCGCTGGCACAGCCAGCGGGTGCGGGGGCGTGGCACCGACGAAGTCCATATCGACGTCCAGCTCGACATGCTGGCGCCCGACGAGGCCGAGAAACTGGCCCGCCGGCTGCGGCAGCTGGTCGAGGTCCGCCAGGTGCTGGTGTCGATGAAGGCCGTCGCCGACTGATCACGGGCGAAGCCCGCCTCCCCGAAACCGTCCGGTGGTGCCGCGCCCCTCAAAGCGCCGCCGGGCGGCGGCCGCATCGCCAAGGCCCGATCCCATCCCCTTCCCCCGGATCGCTGCCGATTGCATGCAGGCCCGAGAGCCCGGCCCGCGGTGCCCCCCGCGCGGCCGGGCTTTTTCATGTCCGCATCCCGCCCCGATCCGCCAGCCCCCGATCCCTTCTGCCCCTGCAAACGCCAGAGGCCGGCCCGGATCGCTCCGGGCCGGCCTCTGGATCGTCTGACCTCCCGGGTCCGGCTTTCACCGGACCCAAAGAGGGTATCGGGTATCAGTCGTCGGCCTGGGTCTTCTCGCGCTCGCGCAGGGCGGCACCGAGAATGTCGCCAAGGCTGGCGCCGCTGTCCGACGAGCCGAACTCGGCCATGGCCTTCTTCTCTTCGGCCATTTCAAGCCCCTTGATCGACAGGGTGAGCTTGCGGCTCGACCGGTCGATATTGGTGATCAGGGCGTCGAACTTGTCGCCTTCATTGTAGCGCTCGGTCCGCTGGTCCTGACGATCGCGGGCGATCTCGGACTTGCGGATAAAGCCCTTCGCGCCATCGGCGGTCGAGACTTCCAGGCCGTTCTCCACCACCTTGGTGACGGTGCAGGTGACGGTCTGGCCGCGGCGCAGATCCTGCGTCGCCTCGGTGAAGGGGTCGCTGCCGAGCTGCTTGATGCCGAGGGAGATACGCTCCTTGTCGACGTCCACATCCAGCACCACGGCCTTGACCATGTCGCCCTTGCGGAAATCCTTGAGCGCCTCTTCGCCGGGGCGGCTCCAGTCCAGGTCCGACAGATGGACCAGACCGTCGATGTCGCCGTCGAGACCAACGAACAGACCGAATTCGGTGATGTTCTTGACCTCGCCCTCGATCGACGAGCCGACCGGATGACGATCCAGGAAGGTATCCCACGGATTGTCGGCAACCTGCTTCAGACCAAGGCTGATGCGGCGCTTCTGCGAGTCGACGTCCAGCACCATCACTTCGATCTCCTGCG
This sequence comes from Tistrella bauzanensis, assembly GCF_014636235.1. NCBI lineage: Bacteria > Pseudomonadati > Pseudomonadota > Alphaproteobacteria > Geminicoccales > Geminicoccaceae > Tistrella > Tistrella bauzanensis. The sequence goes on along the minus strand of NZ_BMDZ01000061.1, from coordinate 24,393 downwards.
AGGTCGAAACGATCTTGCCCGGATGGACGTTCTTCTTGGTCCAGCTCATCTCCGAGACATGGACCAGGCCTTCGACGCCCGGCTCCAGCTCGACGAATGCGCCGTAGTCGGTGATGTTGGTGACGCGGCCGGCGAACTTCACGCCCACCGGATACTTCACCTCGACACCCTCCCACGGATCGGCCTCAAGCTGCTTCATGCCAAGGCTGATACGCTGGGTCTCGCGGTTGAAGCGGGTCACCACCACGCGGACCGACTGACCGATGGTCAGGGCTTCGGTCGGATGGTTGATGCGGCGCCACGAGATGTCGGTGACGTGCAGCAGGCCATCAACGCCGCCCAGGTCGACGAACGCACCGTAATCGGTGATGTTCTTGACCACGCCTTCCAGGATCTGACCTTCCTTCAGGTTCTCGATCAGTTCCTTGCGGGCTTCGGCGCGGCTCTCTTCCAGAACGGCACGGCGCGACACGACGATGTTACCGCGGCGCTTGTCCATCTTCAGGATCTGGAAGGGCTGGGTCGTGCCGATCAGGGGGGTGATGTCACGGACCGGGCGGATGTCGATCTGGCTGCCCGGCAGGAACGCCACGGCACCCTGAAGATCGACGGTGCAACCGCCCTTCACGCGGCCGAAGATCACGCCGTTGACGCGCTCTGCACCCTTGAACGCCTGTTCAAGCTGGGTCCAGGCCTCTTCGCGGCGTGCCCGCTCGCGGCTGATGACCACCTCGCCCAGGGCGTTTTCCATGCGATCGATATAGACCTCGACCACATCGCCGACCGACAGCTCGGTCTCCTGACCGGGCTGGGCGAATTCCTTGAGCGCGATACGCCCATCGGACTTCAGGCCGACGTCGATGAGGACCTGATCGCCTTCGATGGAGGTGATGCGACCCTTAACGACGCTTCCCTCCAGGCCATCCTGGGCGATGAAGCTGTCGGCCAGCAGGGATTCGAAATTCTCGTCCGACATGACGTCCTTCTCGGGCGCTGGGCTGGTGTTGATCATGGGTTCTCCTACCTCTCCACCCGTCACGCCGGGGCACCGCCGGTAAAGGCGGCCCCGCCCCGCGGGCCATGTCCGCCGGCCTGGCTGGCCGGATCGGAGACTGGCGCCCGAGGTACCGAAACACCGCTGCCGCCGCGGCCGGGGCCGCTTCAGCCATGCAGGTTGCGACTGACGAGGGGTCGGATGACGACGGACAGTGCCCGCCGGTTGCTGGTTGTGGTCTCAAGCGCCGCCGGATGACGGCGCCACGCGAATGTTCCTGAACGCGCCCAGCGTCGCACCGCCCGGTCAGGGTGGTGCGACGGCAGGACGAAATCCGTGTTCCGGTCGCCGGTGCGGCAGCTCAGCCGGCCGATACCGGGGTCAGAGCCGCGCGTTCACATAGGCCAGGGCCGCCGCGAACACTTCATCCGCCGACATGTCGGTGGTATCGAGAAGCAGAGCGTCGCTCGCGGGCCGAAGCGGTGCCACCGCCCGTTCCCGGTCGCGACGGTCACGCTGTCGCATCTCTTCCAGAACGTCGGCGAATATACTGGCAAGCCCCCGCGCCCGCAACTCTTCCTGTCGTCTGCGCGCACGCGCTTCGGGCGATGCGGTGACGAAGAGTTTCGCCTGGGCGTCGGGAAACACCACCGTGCCGATGTCGCGACCGTCCAGAACCGCTCCGGGCTGCATCCGTCCGAACGCGCGCTGGAAATCCAGCAGCGCCGCCCGGACCGGCTCCAGCGCGGCGATCCGCGAGGCCGCCTGCCCGACCGTCTCCTGCCGCAGATCCGCCCGGCCCAGATCCTCGATCCGCATCGCCCGCGCCGCGCGTTCCGCCGCCGCACCATCATCGGGGTCACCGCCGGCAGCCAGCAGCAGTCTGGCCGCGGCGCGATAGATCATGCCGGTGTCCAGATGCCTGAACCCCAGCTCATGCGCCAGCCGGCGCGCGAGCGTGCCCTTGCCGGCCGCGGCCGGCCCGTCGATCGCGATCACGCGCGCCGCGACCGGCGGGGGGCTGGATGTCATGGACATGGAAGATGTCATCGCTGTCTTGTCCGTGGGCCTGTGAACGTTACGCTGGTCAGACGGCATCGGCGATCCTGGCACCCAGCCCGCACATCAGGCCACGGAAGCCGGGAAAGCTGGTGGCGATCATCCGGTCGTCATCCACGGTCATGCCGCCCTCCGCAGCCAGCCCCAGCACCAGAAAGGCCATGGCGATGCGGTGGTCCAGATGGGTCACGACCGGCGTGGCGCCGCCGGGCACCGGGCCGTCGCAGCCATCGATCTCCATCCAGTCCTCGCCGGTGCGCACCACCACCCCGGCCAGCGCCAGCCCGTCGGCCACCGCCTGAAGCCGGTCGCTTTCCTTCACCCGCAACTCGGCCAGGCCCTCGAACCGGCTGGTGCCGCGGGCGGTGGCGGCAGCGGCGGCCAGCACCGGGAATTCGTCGATCATCGATGGCGCCCGCTCCGCCGGCACCGTCACCGCCGTCAGGCGCGATGCCCGCGCCACCAGATCACCCACCGGCTCGCCGCCCACATCCCGTGCCGCCTCCACCGTCAGATCGGCCCCCATATCGCGCAGCGTGGTGAACAGCCCGTCACGACCGGGGTTCAGGCAGACATTGCGCACGGTGATCTGCGATCCCGGCGTGATCAGCCCCGCCACCACCGGAAACGCCGCCGAAGACGGATCGCCCGGCACGGTCAGGTCGCGGGCGGCAAGCTCGGGCTGGCCCTCCAGGCTGATCACCCGGGCGCCATCGGCCTCGGTCTCCACCGTGATCACAGCCCCCATGGCGCGCAGCATGCGTTCGGTATGGTCGCGGGTCGCCTCGGGCTCCACCACCACGGTGCGGCCGGGGGTGTTCAGCCCGGCCAGCAGGATCGCCGATTTCACCTGCGCCGACGGCACCGGCAGCCGGTAGCGGATCGGCACCGGCTTCCTGGCGCCAACCACGGTGGCCGGCAGCCGGCCGCCGCCACGGGTGATGATCCGCGCGCCCATCTTTTCAAGCGGCGTCGCCACCCGTGCCATCGGCCGCTTGCGCAGGCTGGCATCGCCGGTCATCACCGCCACCAGCGGGTGGCTGGCAAGCAGGCCCATCAGCAGCCGGGCGGCCGTGCCGGAATTGCCCATATCCAGAATATCCGCCGGCTCGGAAAGCCCGCCGACGCCGACGCCGTCGATCACCCAGCGCACCACCGGCATGCCCGTCTCCTGCCCGGCGCCCGTCTCCTGCCCGGCGCCCGTCTCTTCGCGGGTAATCGCGGCGCCCAGCGCCCGCATCGCCGCCGCCGTCGCCAGCACATCCTCGCCTTCAAGCAGCCCGTCGACCGTCGAGCGGCCCACCGCCAGCGCCGACAGCATCAGAGCCCGGTGGGAAATCGATTTGTCGCCGGGCACGGTGATCGTGCCGGCAAGCCCCGCCGGGGCCATGCGGGCGGTGGCGGGTCGCGATGCGGTGCTGGTCATGACGGTCACTCTTGCCTTCGGCGGCCGGGATCGGTGCCAGGATCTGAGAAAGTCAGCGGCTGCTCGTGGTCTATCACAGCCGGCGGGCGCGCGCATCCCCGGCGGCCCGCCCGACATCATCGGCGTGCGGGCGCCGGCAGATCCACGCCCCTTTCCGCATTTAGCGGTTTGACAGCCCCGGCGCTTCGTGGCAAACGCAGCCGGAGGGGTGGCGCTGCCGTGACGGGCGCCACCATGCCGGAGGCTTCGGAATGGCCGCTTGCCGTCCTGACACAACCGGTCCAGCCTTATCCCGTCTATTCGTTCCTGGACACGTCCAACAACATCGAGGGTGGTCGCGTGGCGAAGGAGGAGTGGGGGCAGAAGCACACATGCCGTAACTGCGGTGCGCGCTTCTACGACATGCGCCGCACGCCGGTGACATGCCCCAAATGTGGTACTGAACAGCCGCAGATCGAAGAGCCCCGCTCGCGCCGTCAGGCGGCGCGCGAGGCCGACGAGCTGGCGCGTGAGCGCGCGGCCCTGGCCCGCAAGGCCAAGGTCGTGCCGGCTGTGGTGGAAGAGGCCGAGGAAGACGGTTTCGATCCGGCCTTCACCGAAGAAGATGATGACGACGAGGATGTCGGCATCGAGGATCCGTCGGAGCTTGGCGACGACGATGTCAGCGATGTCCACATCGGCGGCGACGACGACGACACCTGATCAGACCATGCCGCCGGCCATCGCCGGCGGTTGCGGATGATCGGACGATCCCTGCGAAACGCCGCCCCGGACTCAACCGTCGGGGGCGGCGTTTCCGTATGCGCCCGGATGGCGGATTTTCAGGTGCCGAACGGCCTGGCACGGGCACAGAGATACCGGCCGCACAGCCTGGTTTTCCAGGGTGGATCAACAGCTTGCCCGATAGCCTTCGCCCCACCGCGGAAAAGATGACAGGGCGGTGAAAATTAGCGCTTGCCAAGCAAAGCGACCATCATTATGGTCCGCCTCCGTGACGCAGGGCACGCCGCCCCAAACGGCGCAGGGCACCCCGGGCACTGACTGATCCACACCGGATCCGGCAGGTCAGGATACCCACCGGCAGCACAACGGTTTCGGGGCCATAGCTCAGTTGGGAGAGCGCTTGAATGGCATTCAAGAGGTCGTCGGTTCGATTCCGATTGGCTCCACCACCACAGAAAACGCCCGGTGCCTGCGCACCGGGCGTTTTTCTTATGTGCATTGTCCCGGTGGACTTTCGGCGTTCCGTCGCTGCATACCGCTCAAGCTTGACGAAGCGCCCCCGCTTTCCCATCTCTTAGAGACCTGATGGAGACCCCGGCATCAGGCCCGGTCCGGCTCAAGACAGCGGACGGGCGGCGGCCGGTGGATCATCCAGCATAGTGTCTGCCCGGGATGCAGCGCTGCCAGCCGATGCCTTGTGGTCGGCCGGTCGCGCATCGAGCCCGCATCCGGGGCCCGATCTCGCTCGTCTGTCGCGGAGGAGATGGTCAAGAATGTCGCGTTTCACCGCCTTCAATCACCCGATGATGCTGGGCTTCGACCACATGGAGCGTATGCTCGACCGTCTGGCGAAAACCGGCTCCGACGGTTATCCGCCCTACAACATCGAAAAGATCGGCGAGCGCCGCCTGCGGATCACGCTGGCGGTGGCAGGCTTCAGCATGGATGATCTGGCGGTGACGCTGGAAGACAACCAGCTGGTGATCCGTGGCCGCCAGCACGACGATGCCAATGACGGGCGCGAGTTCATCCACCGCGGCATCGCGGCGCGCCAGTTCCAGCGGACCTTCCTGCTGGCCGATGGCATCGAGGTGATAGACGCCTCGCTCGATAACGGTCTGCTGCATGTCGATCTTGAACAACCGCAGCCGCAGACCTCGGTGCGCACGATCTCGATCCGCAAGAATCCGGCACAAGCCTCGGCTGAACGCCTGCTCGATCCGACGCGCCGTTAGCGCCAGGGCAGTGCCCGCGTACACCGGGTCTGGCAGATCCATCCACCCGACTGTTCCGTATAACAGAGACCCCCTGCGTTGGATGACGGACCGGCCGTTCAGGCGCCCGCATTGCCGCAGCAGAAGGAGGCGTGCTCATGCCCCGCTTCGATCTTACCACTGAAACCACCCGCACCCCCGCCGATGCCATCGAGGCCGCCCGCGCCGCGATCCGCAAGATGACGCCGGAAGCCTTCGCGGCCCTCGGGCTTGAACAGGTCGCCTATATCCGGCCAGTCACCACGCCAAGCGGCGTGATGGTGGGCGTGTTCTCGGCCAGCGGCGAACGCGTCGCCCTCATGGCCGACAGCGCCGCCGCGGTCGGCGCGATCATCCAGCACGAGATGATCCCGGCCTCGGTGCACTGACCCCGCGGCACGTTCCCTGCGCCCCGGTCGACGCCCGTCGACCGGGGCCTGTCCCGTGGTGGCGACATCGTCTCGTGATGATAGACTGCGGCCTGCATAGTCTTGCCATACATGCCTGTCCTCATCTGTGATGCAGCACCCCCATGTCCGACGACAGCCCGCGTCTTCTGGTCGAAATGCTGGCCGCCGACCGGCGCCTTGCCGACAGCCTTGCCCGCGAAGCCGACCCGGCGGCACGGCTGGCGCTGTTGCAGGCGGCGGCGTCCCTGCGCGGCCTGGATATCGCACCCGACGTGCTGGCCCGTTTCCAGGCCGCCGAGGGTGCTGTGGCCGCCGACGGCGCCATCGATGATGCGGCGCTGGAAGGCGTCACCGGCGGCGCCGGCATCGACTGGACCAGCGTTGCCCAAGGCTATCTGTCCGGCGGCCGCTGAGCCTGCCCCGGCATTCACGCCCCGGGCATTCAGCCCCCCCAAGCCGCTCAGACGTCGCCCACCCCCTGTGGCACCACCACGACCTCGGCCTCGACCTCGATCGGGCAGCGCAGGCTGTTGGCGATGAAGCACAGCTCATGGGCGCGCACGTGCAGCGTCCGGGCCAGGCCGGGGTCGCCGGCCGATATCTCCACCCGCGGCCGCAGAACGATCCGGCTGAAGGCACCGCCGCCATCGGCGGTCTCGGTCATCTCACCCGTGGCATCGTCGGTATAGCCGCGCACGATCACGCCGGCCTGGCTGGCCAGATGCAGATACCACAGCATGTGGCAGGCGGCGGCACTGCCGACCAGCAGGTCTTCCGGGTTGTGGCGGGTGGCATCGCCGCGGAAGGCCGGATCGGATGATCCCGCGATCGCCGGTTTGCCATCCATCCGGATGTCATGGTCACGGCTGAAGCTGCGATAGCCGGCGGTGCCCTGGCCCAGATCGCCGGTCCAGGCCACGGTTGCGGCATAGTGATGAACACGTCCGGTCATGGTCGGCCTCTCCTGTCATGGGATGGTGGTCGGGACCGGCCTGCACCGGCAAGCCGGCCATACACCCGCATCACGCCTACACCCGCATCACGCTTAAGCGCGCATCACGATCGTGTCTCCGCCTTCGGGCGGCGGACCACGCCCGGGCGCGGCCGCGCAGCCATCCTCGGCGTGGCGCCTTCGGCGCCGGCCGATGACAGCGTGGCCAGCAGCAGGGTCTGAGCGTCCAGCGCCGCCGCCCCCCAATGGCTGGTCGCCCGCGCAACATCGGTGGCCGGGATGATCTCCTGGCCGAAATAGGCCCGGGCCACCGCCTTGCGCACGCCAAGATCGCCGGTGGCCACCACCGGCCGGCCCAGCCCGCGCGCCAGCACCCAATCCGCGGTCCAGTCGCCGATGCCGGCGATCGCGGTCAGCCGGGCGCGGATGGCGGGCGTGTCCAGCCGCGACAGTGCGGCGGCGTCCAGATCCCCGGCCAGGATCGCCTGCGCCACCGCCACGATCGCCCGCGCCTTGGCGCCGGTGAATTGCAGCGCCTTGATCTCGTCGGGGTCCAGCGCCGCGATCCGCGCCGGGTCGATATCGATCACCCAGCCCTGCCCCACCGGCCGGGTGATGCCGAAACCATCGGCCAGCCGTCGCCGGGTGGTCGCCGCCCAGGCCAGATTGACCAGTTGGGCGCTGATCGTGCGCAACAGCACCACCAGCGGTTCGGGATAGAGCAGGGTCGGGCGGGTGCCTGCCGTCTGATGCGCCCGCCGGATCACCGGATCCTCGGCCATCAACGCCATGAACGCCGCACCCGGCAGATGCAGCCGTGCGGCGATGGCCTGTGTCGCCCGCTCCAGCAGCGCCACGGCGCCCGCCTCCACCACCACCGCCAGATGGCCATGGTCATCGGGGGTCAGCGTGGTTTCCACCGCCACCGCCGTGCGGTCCAGCCGCTCGATCGTGTACAGCCGGTCGCCGTCCAGCCGCACCAGCCCGTCATCGCCATGGGCGGCCAGCCCGGCAAAGGCCGCGACCAGATCGATGCCGGCCGGCGCCGCGATCAGCCCCGGCGCCACCACTGGCGGCCTGCCGGCGTCAGCGGCCGCCACCTGGCCGCTATCGTCTCCGCCCATGCCGGTCAATGCGCCGCATCCCAGTTATCGCCGATGCCGACCTCGACCACATAGGGCACCGGCCGCGACACCACATCCTGCATCACCTGACGCACCAGCGCCGACGTTTCGTCCACCTCGGCCACCGGCACTTCCAGCAGGATTTCGTCGTGCACCTGCAGCAGCATCCGCGCGCCCAGCGGGCTTGCCTCCAGCGCCCGGTCCAGTTGCACCATGGCCAGCCGCACGATATCGGCGGCCGATCCCTGAAGCGGGGCGTTGATCGCCGCCCGCTCGGCGAAGGCCCGCAGCGCCGGGTTCTTGGCCGAGATGTCCGGCGTCCAGCATTTGCGGCCGAAGATGGTGGTCACGAAGCCATGGGCGCGGGCATCGGCCTTGGCGCGCTCCATATAATCGCGGATGCCGGGATAGCGCTCGAAATAGGCCTCGATATAGCGGCGGGATTCCGATTGCGGAATGTCAAGCTGCTGGGCCAGCCCGAAGGCGCTGATGCCATAGATGATGCCGAAATTGATCGCCTTGGCCTTGCGGCGCACCATCGGGTCCATGCCGTCCACCGGCACGCCGAACACCTGCGATGCGGTCAGGGCATGAATGTCGATGCCGTCGCGGAAGGCGTCGCGGAGCGTGGTGATGCCGGCGATATCGGCCAGCAGGCGCAGTTCGATCTGGCTGTAATCGGCCGACATCAGCACGAAGCCCGGATCGGGCACGAAAGCGCGGCGGATGCGCCGGCCCTCAACGGTGCGCACCGGAATGTTCTGAAGGTTGGGGTCGTTCGACGACAGCCGGCCGGTGGTGGTGATGGTCAGCGCGAAGCTGGTATGCACCCGGCCGGTTTCCGGGTTGATGGTCTCGACCAGGGCGTCGGCATAGGTGTTCTTCAGCTTGGCCAGTTGGCGCCAGTCCAGCACCTTGGCCGGCAGTTCATGGCCCTCGACCACCAGTTTCTGCAGGATATCGGCGCCGGTGGCATAAGCGCCGGTCTTGCCCTTCTTGCCGCCGGGCAGGTTCAGCTTGTCGAACAGGATCTCGCCAAGCTGTTTGGGGCTGCCGACATTGAAGCTCTCGCCGGCCAGTTCGTGGATGCGCGCCTCAAGGATCGCCATGGCGTCGGCGAACTCGCGCGACGCCCGGCCCAGCGCCTCGCGGTCGACCCGGATACCGCGCCGTTCCATCCGCGCCAACACCGGCACCAGCGCCCGGTCGGTGCGCTCATACAGCGCCCGGACATGCTCGGCCGCCAGCCGGGGCTTCAGCATCCGGTGCAGGTTCAGGGTGATGTCGGCATCCTCCGCGGCATAGGCGCAGGCGCGGTCCAGCGTCACGGCGGCGAAGCTGATCCGGTCGCGGCCCCGGCCGGTCACCGCGTCGAAGGAAATCGGCGTCACGCCCAGATGGATCTGCGCCAGCTCGTCCATGCCGTGGCCGTGGCGGGTGCCGTCCAGCGCGTATGACATCACCATGGTGTCGTCGATGGGCGACACCAGAATGCCCTCGCGGGCCATGATGATCATGTCGTATTTGATGTTCTGGCCCACTTTCAGCACCCCCGGCGCCTCCAGCAGCGGCTTCAGCATCTCAAGCGCCCGGCCGACCGGGATCTGCACCGGCGGGGCGCCGTCATCGCCTGCCCCGACATCACGGCTGCCGCCGTCGCCGGCCAGATCCAGACCGCCCTGTGCGGCACTCAGATCCAGCGCGCCCTGCTTTTCGGCAGCCGCCACATGGCGCAATGGCACATAGCAGGCGCGCCCCGGCGACACCGCCAGCGACAGCCCCACCAGCGATGCCCGGTGCGGGTCCAGCCCGGTCGTCTCGGTGTCGAAGCCGACGATCCCGGCCTCGGTCGCGGCCTCGATCCAGCGCGCCAGCGCCGCCTCGTCCTGCACCAGCTCGTAATGGCGGCCGGCCTCGCTGATCTCGTCGGCCACCGCCGCGGCACCGGCGCCGGCGCTGCCGCCGGTGACCGGTTTGATATGGCCCAGATGCGGCCTGAGCTTGGCGATCAGCGAGCTGAAGCCCTGCTGCTCCAGGAAAGACAGCACCACTTCCGGGACCATCTCGCCCACATGCAGGCTGCCCAGCGGGTCGGGCAGGGCCACATCCTCGCGCAGCCGCACCAGTTCACGCGACATCCGGGCCTTGTCGGCATGCTCGATCAGGTTCTGACGGCGTTTGGGCTGTTTGATCTCGGATGCCCGTGCCAGCAGCGTGTCCAGATCGCCATACTCGCCGATAAGCTGGGCGGCGGTCTTGATGCCGATGCCGGGCACGCCGGGCACATTGTCGGTGCTGTCGCCGGCCAGCGCCTGAACATCCACCACCCGGTCGGGGGCGACGCCGAATTTCTCGAACACCTGATCGGCCCCGATGCGCTTCGCCTTCATCGGGTCCATCAGCGCCACGCCGTCGCGGACAAGCTGCATCAGATCCTTGTCGGCCGACACGATCACCACCTCCTGGCCGGCATCGCGGGCGGCGCGGGCATAGCTGGCGATCAGGTCGTCAGCCTCATACCCCACCATCTCGATGCAGGGCAGCGCGAAGGCGCGGGTGGCGTCGCGGATCAGCGGGAACTGCGGCACCAGTTCCTCGGGCGCCTCGGGCCGGTGGGCCTTGTATTCGGGATAGATGTCGTTGCGGAAGCTGCGCCGGCCGGCATCGAAGATCACCGCCAGCCGCTCGGCCTTCAGATCCTCGATCAGCTTCAAAATCATCGCGCAGAAACCATAGACCGCGTTCACCGGCGTCCCGTCGGGCCGGGTCAGCGGCGGCAGGGCGTGAAAGGCGCGGAAGATATAGCCCGATCCGTCGATCAGATAGAGCGGCGCCGAAGAGCCGGAGGAAGCCGGAATGACGGGGCTGTCGGTCGTGGGGTCGCTCATCTGTCCTCCGGACGGGCGGGGGCGGCCTCCGGTCGGGGCGGCAGATCGATGCCGGGGAAGGCCGCACGCAGTATGGCATGGAACGGGGCCGGACCATATCCGCCAGCGGCCGGCATTGTCACGCCCGGCAGCCTGTGCCGGCACACCACATCCCGCCAACACAAACGGCCCGGGTCACGCAGGATGGCGACCCGGGGGCAGGTGGTCCGTCAGGCGCAGATCCGGCGAACTCAGTGGCCGTGCGCCACCTTCGCGCCCGGCTTCAGCACGAAATGGCGGCCGCAATAGGGGCAGTCGACATAGCCCTTGCCTTCCATGTTCAGGAAGACGCGCGGATGGCCAAGCGCACCGCCGCTGCCCTCGCAGGCGACATGGGTCTGTTCGACGATGACGGTCTCTACGGGTTCCATGAGGCGCGACCCTGGGCTGATAACGTTTGACCGGATGATATTTGACCGGACGGTGGCCCGATGATACCCAAGGTCGGCACGGGCGCAAGGGTGCGTCGCCGCTAAATCGCGGCGCGGCCCACAGGCCACACCGCGCGACCGCACCCGGCGGCCCCCGTCAGCGTGCCGGCGACACTGCCGGCCGGAATCGAAAGCGTGCCCGATGTCAGCCTTCTCCCGTTCCACGCCCGATCAAACCGCCCCCGATCTCGCCATCTCGGCGCGGGATCTGCGCAAGGTCTATGCCGGCGGCAAGACCGCGCTGCACGGCGTGTCGCTGGATGTGCCACGGGGCTCGATGTTCGCATTGCTGGGGCCCAACGGCGCCGGCAAATCCACCTTCATCAACATCCTGGCCGGGCTGATCCACAAGACATCGGGATCCGTCGCGATCTGGGGCCGCGATCTCGACCGCCGCCAGCGCGATGCCAGGCTGGCCATCGGCATCGTGCCGCAGGAACTGGTGCTCGACCCGTTCTTCACCCCGCGTGAGGCGCTGGAGCTTCAGGCCGGCTTCTATGGCGTGCCGAAATCGGAACGCCGGACCATGGAACTGCTGCGCGCGGTCGGGCTCGACGACAAGGCCGACAGCTATGCCCGCACACTCTCTGGCGGCATGCGCCGCCGGCTGCTGGTCGCCAAGGCGATGGTCCACAACCCGCCGGTGCTGGTGCTCGACGAACCCACCGCCGGTGTCGATATCGAACTGCGCCGCAAGCTGTGGGATTACGTGCGCGAGTTGAACGCTGCCGGCACCACGGTGGTGCTGACCACGCATTATCTCGAAGAGGCGGAACAGCTCTGCGACCGGATCGCGATCATCAATCGCGGCCGACTGATCGCCTGCGACCGGCGCGAGGTGTTGCTGTCGCAGCTCGATGCCAAGGAACTGGTGGTGCGGGTGGCCGAGCCGGTCAGCCCCGAGCGGATGCCGGCGCCGCTCGCGGCCTTCGGCGCCATGATCGATGCCGAGGCGTCCACCGTCAGCTTCCAGTTCCGCCCCAGCGAAACCCCGGTCGGCCGCCTGCTGGCCGCGGTCACCGCCGCCGGCCTCACCGTCGCCGACATCACCACGCGTGAGCCCGACCTGGAAGACCTGTTCCTGCGCCTGACCCGCGAGGCCGACGCCGCCGGCGAGCCTGCCACCGGCGACACCCCGCCCGCCCCCTCAAGCAGCGCCGCCGCCTGACCGCCAGCCGCCCCGCCACCCGCCGGGCGGCACCGCAATTTCCCCCCGCATTTTCCCTGCGCGAAGCCCTTTACTGCGCCCCCGCCTTCGGCTAATGTCCCGACCTCGACGCCGGGGGCCAAGGCTTCCCGCCGTCCGCTGCACATTTGATGCGGCCAAGCACTCGTAGCTCAGTTGGATAGAGCGCCGCCCTCCGAAGGCTGATGTCAAGGGTGTTTCGTGAGTGAGTAACTAAAGAAAGGTTTGTAAAAACAGTAGCTTGAGTGATCCTGCAGACGCCACTCAACCCCGAAAAATTTTCGCGTAAGCACCGCGTAAGCAGTTTTCGGAGAACGGGGGCGGAACAGCGGATAGTGGGGCGTAGTCGCCCAGCGGCCGCGATGTAGGTTTGGTTTGTGAAGGCCGAATCCGTTGACCCTCATAGGTCGGTCGGGCTAGGCGAAATTGAGATGCACCCGTAGCTCAGCTGGATAGAGCGCCACCCTCCGAAGGTGGAGGCCACACGTTCGAATCGTGTCGGGTGCGCCAACCTCCCCTAGATTTGCGCCTTGTGGCGCGATTCGGATCAGGTTGGCTGAGGGCTCGAAGATGTCGAGCCAGACCACATCCTCGCCCTGTCGTGCTCCCAATTGCCTGCGCCTGTGAGCGCAGCGTCATGCCGGCAGCCTTGAATTAGCCCCACCAGCTATTAAGCTGTATGGCGATATGCTTTAATAGCAGCAAGGCTAATTAAAGGATCGCTTGTGACGAACGGAAAGAACCAAAGGCTCGGGGCATATGTCGAAACGAGCGCGGGAGGCGAGCGCGTGCGCGCCTACGTACCTACCCCGCTGCCGCCGAATCCGCCGCTCGAACTCGGACGATTCATGCAGGTCTATGAGCGCGCCATCGCCGCGGTCGGGCGCCTCGATGGCGTGACGACGATCCTGCCCTCGACGCCTTTGTTCCTCTACATGTACGTCCGCAAGGAAGCCCTCCTGTCCTCTCAGATCGAGGGGACGCAATCCTCGCTTTCCGATCTGCTGCTGTTCGAAAACCACGAGGCGCCGGCGGTCGAACTCGACGACGTCACCGAAGTCTCGAACTACGTCGCGGCGATCGAGCACGGCGTCTCCCGGATGCGTGGCGGATTTCCGTTGTCACTCCGGCTGATCCGCGAAATGCACGCCATCCTGCTCAAGTCGGGACGGGGCGCCGCGAAGCAACCGGGCGAGTTTCGCCGCTCGCAGAACTGGATCGGCGGAACCCGACCCGGCAACGCGCTGTTCGTGCCGCCGCCGCCGAATCGGCTGGACGAGTGTCTCGATGCGCTGGAGCGCTTCCTACATAGCGAAGATCCGGCGCTGCCCCCGCTCATCCGGGCGGGCCTGGCCCACGTCCAGTTCGAGACGATCCACCCTTTTCTCGACGGCAACGGGCGCCTGGGCCGGCTGCTCATCACGCTGATCCTGTGCGAGGCGGGGGTGCTGCGCGAGCCGATCCTCTATCTCAGTCTGTTCCTGAAATCCCGGCGCGACGACTATTACCGGCTCCTGCAGGAGGTCCGCCAGGCTGGGACCTGGGAGACCTGGATGGAGTTTTTCCTGACCGGCGTCGCGGAGACCGCGGAACAAGCCTCCGCGACGGCGCGTGATCTCATCGCCATGTTCGATACTCACCGACAGCAGATCGCAGGCCTCGGCCGCGCGGCCCCATCCGCGCTCCGCGTCCATGAATTGATGCAAGCCAGCCCGATCGTCACCATCCAGACTGTCTCCGAGAAACTCGCCGTCTCCTTCCCGACCGCCGGCTCCGCGCTGGAAAATCTTGCCAAGATCAACGTCGTGCGCGAGACCACGGGACGGCAACGCGGCCGGATTTATGCCTATTCGGAGTATCTGGCCTTGCTCGATCGCGGCACGGATCCGTTGCCGGCCTGACGCGCCGGGGGAAATCTAAACCAAGCGCAACGTATATCGAGATGGAGGCGAACAGAGAGGGGCGGCAAAGTTTGTAGGAGGCGTCGGCGCGTATGCGGGCCGACGATGTGAATGGCGTGGACATAGAGCTTCGTGATTTGCGTTTGGCGCTCGTAACGTCACAGCACCGCAGCCTGCGACAGGCGGCGGAAGCTCTGAACATACGCCAATCGACCCTGAGCCGCCGGCTGCACGAGATCGAGCGCCAGCTTGGCGTGGTGTTGTTCGAAAGGACGAATGGCGGCACCCGCCTCACCACGGTGGGGCTGGAGTTCGTCGCGAGCGCCAAGCGGATCCTCGATGACGTGGATACGGAACTCCAGCGGCTCAGGAGCAGGAGCCGTGGCGAACTCGGCCTGCTGGCGATCGGCGTTCATGCCTCTCCTTCGGCAGGGAACATGCACACGACGCTGGTCGAATACCATCGGCGCTTTCCGGATGTGGATGTGCGCACGGTCGATGGAAGCCATGAGCGGCTGCTTTGCGCCCTCGCGGGCAACGCCGTCGATGTTGCGATCATGACCGGCCAAGCGACGGCGTGGGACGGCCGCGTGCTTCCACTATGGAGCGAGCGGGTGATCGTGGCTTTCCCCGAGCATCATGTGCTCGGCCAAAATCCGAGGATTCGCTGGGCGGATCTCGCAAATGAAAAGTTCCTCGTTCCGCAGCAAGGCCCTGGACCGGAACTGGAAGGGCTGCTCGCACCGAAGCTTCGTCATGCGGTGGGCTCCCAGCACATCGTCCATCAGGACGCTTCACTGGACAGGCTGCTGAGCCTGGTCAGTGCGAACTATGGAACGCTCCTGATGTTCGAGGGCGCGACGGGCGTCCGCCACGAAGGCGTCGTCTACCGAGAAGTCTGGGACGACGACGGTCCGACCCAAGTCAATTTCATGGCGTGTTGGCGAGACGCGAACAGCAATCCCGCCTTGGGGTCGTTCCTGGCGATGTTACGCGAACACTACTCTGATTTCTCGGCCGAACCGCCCGTGGCCTGAGCAGTCCGATCGCGACGCGCCTTGGCGAAGGCGCGATCGGTCGCCATGAATCGCTCGATCATCGGCACGATGAGCTTCGAAGGCTCGGGCGCCGTTTGGCCAGTCGTCCGGCCGAGCACCTGAGCGTAAGCGACGAGATCGCGATGCACGGCGGCGGGCAGTTCGACGCTGATCTTGACCGGCTTGTCGTCGGCCAGCGGCCCAAGCTTGAGCTTCGTCATGGATTCCCTCCGTGGCCGTAAGGTGACAACACCAGATCGCGCGTCACGACGACGCGAACCGGAAACCCCGGTCGAATGGTGAGAGTGGGTTGGATGTTGAGCTCGCGTTGAACGATCTGCTGGCCGGTCTGACTGATCGAGTTGGACGCACCGGAACGGATCGCCTGGACGAGATTGTTCTCGCTCTGGCTCGTGCCGGCTTCGGCGCCGACGCTGAGCAGCGTCGAGAGCACGGCTGCTTGGAACAGCTTGCCCCAATGATTGTCGACTTGGTCTTCGAGCCCGGCATAGCCTTGCGTATCGGCGCCCGGTTGCCGTTCCAACACGATTGATGTGCCGTCCGGCATGATCAGGCGGATCCAGACGAGGAGTATGCGGCTTTGGCCAAAGGCGACTGAGCTATCGTACTGTCCGATCAGCTTCGCGCCCTGCGGGATCAACAGATACTGCCCCGTCGGACTGTCGTAGACGGCCTCCGTCACCTGGGCGGTGATCTGGCCAGGAAGGTCCGAGCGGATACCTGTGATGAGCGCTGCCGGGATCACGGTTCCCGCCTGCACGACATAGGGCGAAGCCTTAGCTTCGAGACGGTCAGGACTGACCGTTCGCTTGTTCGTCGCGGCGTTGAGGAACGCGGTCTTGCGATCTTGCATGTTTTGAGCGGACCCCACATCGACGGGGGGCGTGGGCGTTGGAGCGGCCTGTGTCCCCGTTGCAGGAGAGGTCACGAGACTTACCGGCTGCGGTTGCTGGTTGGTCTGTGCAAACAAGCGGCTGACGCGCGCCGCCTCCGTTTCCTGCGCGAGTCGCTGCGCCTCGGGATCAGGACCTGCGGCCGGGATGGCCGTGTTTGGCGCAGCGCCGGCATTCAGGATGGGTTTGCCGAGATCTCCGGGCAAAGGCGGCCCAAGTGGGGGCGCCTGGCGTGGAAGGCCGGTATAGTCTTTCGGCAGCCCGGCAAGCCCCTCGGCCGAGGGGCGGCTTTGGGTGCTGAGCAACTCCTGCCCCGTCTGCGACTTGTTCCGGGTCTGAAGGGCGTAGCCGAGAGCGCCCGCGATCGCGAGGGCCGACACGGCGCCGAGCGTGATCAGCACCTTGCGCGAGAGGCGCGTGACGCGCGGCCGCTCGCCCCGGAGCCGCAAATCGGGCGGCACGACAGGCGCTGGCGCCGGCGCTTGTTGTTCCGGTTCGTCCGTCATGACCGCGGCCTTCCATCGGTGCGCACGATGCGGACGCGACGCTCACTGTCTTTGTCGCCGAGACGAAGTTCGGCTGCGGCGAACAGGCGGTCGACGATGTAGTAGTTGGCGCGAACGCGATAGTTCACCAGCTCGGAGCCGCCGGCCGGACCGATGACGAAGAGCGGCGGCATTTCGCCCTGTCGGATGCCGGACGGGAACTCGATGTAGACCTTCTGGCCGTCGTCGAAGGCGCGCAGCGGCCGCCAGGCGGGGTTGTCACCCTCGATCGCATAGCGGAAGTTGATCGCGGCGAGGTCGACGCCGGTGGCGATCGGCGCGGCTGTTTCGGCCGCCGCATTTTGCTGGCGCAACGCGATGAGCTGGTCTTCGGGATATTGCCATGAGACCGATGCCATATAGGTCTTCTCGGTCGAGCGCAGCTCCAGGAGATAGGTCCGCCGATCGGTGTTGATGACGAGGTTCGTCATGAGGTCCGGCCGGGTCGGCTTCACCAGGATGTGGACCTTCTTGGTCGGACCGGTGCCGCTTTCCGTGTCGCCGATGATCCAGCGCACGGTGTCGCCAGCGGCGACCGGCCCCGTGCCGACGAGCTGTTCGCCCTCCTGCAGGGCGATGTCGGTGATCTCGCCGGGCGCCGTGTAGGCCTGATAGAGCGCGCCCGCCGAATAGGGGTAGACCTGCACGGCGTTGATGAAGCCGTCGCGCACGGGCTGCACGCGGGCGGCAGCATTCGCGCGATTAACGCGCACCTCTGGATCGATCGATTGCGGCGGCTCCTTCCCGCCGGCAAGGGGCTTCAACTGCCCGGGCAGCGGCAAGGGCTTCGGAAGCTCGACGATCTTGACCGGCGCCGGGGGATCGACGGTGAGCTTCGCCGGCACGGCGCTGTCGTAGTTGATGTCGGGCGGAATGAATTTGTGGGCGCAGCCGCCGAGCGCCGTCACCGCCAGCAGCAGAGCCGCGAAGCCGGATTTACGGAAAGGCGCAAAGCCGGCCTTCCGGCTCGGTTGAGAGACTGAACGACGTGAAGCCGGACCGCCGGCTTCCATGGAAAACGGCGGGGTCATTGTCCCAACTCCTTCGACCAGTTGATGGCGGTGACGTAGATGCCGAGCGGGTTCTTGCGGAGCACGTCGGCCGAGGTTGGCGGCTGGATCGCGACGGTGAGGATCGCGGTCCAGCGTGAGGTCTCGGCGAGCGCGCCGTCCTGATAGCGGTGCTCGACCCACTCGACTCGGAAGCTGGACGGCGATGCGCGGATCACGCTCGAGACGTCGATGGCGATCTGCTGGTGGCCGAGCTTAGCGAAGGGATCGTTGGCGCGGGCGTAGTCGTTGAGCGCCTGCGAACCCGAGGTGCTGGTGAAGTCGTAGGCCTGCAGCCAGTTCTGCCGCACGATGATCGGATCGGCTGGTAGCGAGCGGACCATCTCTATGAAGTGGGCGAGATACCAGGCGATCTCCGGATCACTCGGGGCATAGTCGGCCGTGGCCGGCGCGACAGCCTGCGCTTGGCCGAGCTTGTCGACCTGCACCACCCAGGGGACGATGCTGCCGTGGGTCGACTGCCAGACGAGACCGCCAGCCAGGCCCATCGAGAGCGCGAGCGAACCGAAGGCCATCAGCCGCCAGTTCTTCGCCTGCACCCGAGCCGAACCAATTCGCTCATCCCACGCCTGGGCGGCGCGCTGGTAGGGGGTCTCGGGTTCGGGGGTACGGCCGTAGCGGACCGTGGATCGGCGAAAGAGCGCCATTGTCTATTCTCCCGAAAGATCGACGGAATGGCCGCCGCCGTGGCTGTCACCGGACCTGAGGACGTGCGCCGCGGTGGTCGCGCCCTGGTGGATCGATTGATTGCGTCGCATCCGCTGCGCCCAAGCGGGAGGACTGGATCCGCTCGAACTCGGCGTAGGGGCGGCCGCCTCGCCGCCGCCGACCGTTCCTTTCGTCGAGGAGCCGCCCGTGGCAGCGAAACTGGACCTCGCGCCGGCAGCGAAGCTGTCGCGCATCGAGCCTGCGGCCTGAGCCGCCGCGCGCCGCATTGGCGCTGAGGCCGCGGCCGCCGCGGCCCGACCAACACCCCCAAGACCAGCGGCCATGCCCGAAGCGCCGGACCGGCCGGCGGAGGCCAGGCTGTAGGCGGAAGAGGCGCCACCGGCCATCGCCGCACCACCACGGGCCGCGGCGGCCGTCCCTGAGGCAGCCGCCATCGCTCCTCTCCCGGCCAGACCGAGCGCGCCAGCGCCGGCCATGGCAGTGCCGGCGACGGCAAGGCCAGTGCCGACGGCAGCGCCTGCGCCGAGTTGTGGCGCGCCGGAGACGAGACCCGTGGCGATGCCGGGCCCAAAGATGCCGAGGCCCAGCATGGCCAGCGCCGCGAGCACTACGGACAGCGCCTGCTCGATGGTCGGCTGGCCGCCGGCATAGGTCTGCGTGAATTGCGAGAAGAGGCCGGTGCCGATGCCGACGATGACGGCGAGCACCATCACCTTCACGCCGGAAGCGACGATGTTGCCGAGCACCTTCTCAGCGAGGAAGGCGGTCTTGTTGAAGAGGGCGAACGGGATGAGGATGAAGCTGGCGAGCGTCGTCAGCTTGAACTCGATCAGCGTGACGAAGAGCTGCACCGCCAGGATGAAGAAGGCGATCAGCACCAGCAGCCACGACACCATCAGGACCGCGATCTGGACGAAGTTCGCGAAGAAGCTGGTGAAGCCCATCATCTGGCTCGCGGCGTCGAGCAACGGCTGGCCGGCGTCGAGGCCGACCTGGGCGAGATGGCCGGGCTGCAGAAATGTGGCGGTCGAGATCGTCGAGCCGCCAGCCTTCAGGCCGAGGCCCGCGAAGCTGTTGAAGACAATGGCGGAGAGGTTGTTGAAGTTGGTGATGATGAAGGCGAAGAAGCCGATGTAGAGGGTCTTCTTCACCAGGCGCTGGAGAATGTCTTCGTCGGCGCCCCAGGCCCAGAACAGGCCCGCCAACGTGATGTCGATGACGATCAGCGTCGAGGAAAGATAGGCGACCTCGCCCTTGATCAGGCCGAAGCCGGAATCGATGTAGGTCGTGAACGTGTTGAGGAAGGTGTCGATGACGCCGACGTTGTTCATCGCGCATCTCCTGAAGAGGGGGTGGCCGGCGCGACGGCGCCCGGGGGCGATGGCGGCAGCGGCCGCGCCGGCCTGCCGAAGAAGCACCGGCGGTTCTCCTCCCAGACCGCCTCGCAACGCGCATCCACGGCATCCTTGGGACCGAGCGCGCTGCACCGGCGCAGCTCGGCCGTAAGGTCATCGGTGGCTGGAGCGGTGACGGTCGGAAGAGGCTCGACAACGGGCGTCGAGGGACGCCGGTTGATCGCGAAAAGGGTCGCGGCGAAGCACGCGATCAGAGCGACGATCGCGGCGGCGCGGAAGATGTCCGACCGGCCCAGCATCAGCGCGCCTCAGTTGCCGCTGAACATGGTGACGTTGCCGGGCTGATAGCCACTGCGCGTCGAGAAGGTCTTGTAGTTCTGCTGGCCTTGCGCCTCGGCGGCGGCGACGCGCGCCTGCTCCAGCGCGTCGGCACGGCCCTTCGCCGACAACACGGCGACGACGTCGGAGAGCTGCTGGGATTGCAGGGCCAAAAGCTGGTTGCCGGCCTGTGCCGCTTGGAGCGCGCCAGTGGCATTCTGGCTGGCCGACACGAGCGAGGTCATGGCGCTGGAATTGGTCGGGATGTTCCCGACCACGCCCGCCTGAACCTTCAGGCTGTCCTCGAAGGCCGCGACCGAATTTTGCCAGCGCTGCTGAGCATTGGCGACCATCGTCGTGGTCGAGCCCGTGCCCGCTGCGCTGCCATAGCTGGTCGAATAAGCCTGCTCGATCCGCTGGACGTTGAAGGCGATGTTTTGCGCTTGACCGAGCAGCGACTGGGTCTGTGCGATCGACGACTGAAGCTGGGTCAGCGTCGACATCGGCAGGTTGGCGAGATTGCGCGCCTGGTTGACCAGGCCCGTCGCCTGATTGGTCAACATCTGAATCTGGTTGTTGATCTGCTGCAGCTCACGCGCCGCCGTCAGCACGTTCTGGCTGAAGTTGGTCGGGTCGTAGACGATCCATTGCGCCGAGGCCGGCGGCACGGCGACGGCCAGGGACAGCACGACGGCGCTTGCCGCCGCCAGATGGCGCAGCTTGATCATGATGACGTCTCCAGGTTGGTCAGCTCGGGGATGAGATCGGCGGCCCAGAGAAGCTCGCGATCGGCGAGCCAGGTGGGCGTGAAGGCCTCACGGCCGCTCTCGGCGATGACGCGCTCGATTGCGGCGTGGTCTTGCTTGGAAGATGCGGCACAGAACGCTAACGCGACCGGCCCGAGCCCCAGCTCGAACAGCCGGTTGCCGCAGCGGGATTGGCAGTAGTAGTCGCGCTTCGGCGTCGCCCGCGCGAGGATTTCGATTTGGCGATCGTTGAGGCCGAAGCGTCGGTAGATCGCCGTGATCTGCGGCTCGATCGCGCGTTCGTTCGGCAGGAAGATGCGTGTCGGGCAGCTCTCGACGATCGCGGGGGCGATGTTGCTGCCGTCGATGTCGGAGAGCGATTGGGTGGCGAAGACGACGGAGGCGTTCTTCTTGCGCAGCGTCTTCAGCCATTCGCGAAGCTGTTGGGCGAAGGCCGGATCGTCGAGCACCAGCCAGCCTTCGTCGATGATGAGCAGGGTCGGCCGGCCGTCGAGGCGGCCTTCGATGCGATGGAACAGATAGGTCAGCACGGCAGGCGCCGCGCCGGCGCCGATCAGGCCCTCGGTCTCGAAGGCCTGAACCGAACTGGAACCGAGGTGCTCGGACTCGGCATCGAGCAGCCGCCCCGATGGTCCGCCGATGCAATAGGGCTGGAGTGCCTGCTTCAGCGCCGTCGATTGCAACAGGACGGCCAGCCCAGTGATCGTGCGCTCGCCGATTGGTGAAGAGGCCAGCGACGTCAGTGCCGACCAGACATGCTCCTTGGCGGTCGGATCGATCGTGACGCCTTCCTTGGCAAGGATAGCCGTCACCCATTCCGCCGCCCAGGCGCGCTCGGCCGGATCGTCGATTCGCGCCAGCGGTTGCAGCGAGACCGAATGCTCCGACCCGGCCGACAAGCTACCGCCGAGGTCGTGCCAGTCGCCGCCCATCGCGAGCGCTGCGGTGCGGATCGAGCCGCCGAAATCGAAGGCGAAGATTTGGTTGTTCCGGTAGCGGCGGAACTGCATTGCCATCAGGGCCAGCAGCACGGACTTACCCGCGCCGGTCGGGCCGACGATCAGCGTATGGCCGACGTCGCCGACATGGAGGCTCAGCCGGAACGGCGTGGACCCCTCGGTCTTGCCGAACAGCAGCGGCGGCGCCTGGAAATGTTCGTCGCGTGCCGGCCCGGCCCAGACCGCTGAAAGCGGGATCATGTGGGCGAGATTCAGTGTCGAGACCGGAGGCTGGCGGACGTTGGCGTCTCGGGGACGCGCACG
This sequence comes from Tistrella bauzanensis, assembly GCF_014636235.1. Lineage (NCBI taxonomy): Bacteria > Pseudomonadati > Pseudomonadota > Alphaproteobacteria > Geminicoccales > Geminicoccaceae > Tistrella > Tistrella bauzanensis. Next base: position 2,070 of record NZ_BMDZ01000061.1, on the reverse strand, counting down.
CGCTGCTGCCGCGTCGAGATGGTCGAGTGAAGGTAGGTCAGCGTGTCGCCGTCATCGAGCCAGGCGACCTCGGGCATGAAGCCCTCGACCAGTTGCAGGACGCGGTTGGTTCGATCGACGAAGCCGTGCAGCAGCTCCCACGGATCGACACCTGTCTGCGACCGGCCTTCATAGAGCCAGCCTTCCACCCGAGAGGCGTCCTCGGCTGGCGGGAGCCAGACGAAGGTCAGGAAATAGCGGCTCTCGAAGTGGGCGCCGGCCTCCTCGAAGGCGTCCTGCCGTTCGAGATCGACCAGGGCCGATGCCGGATCAGGAAACGTCGAATGCGGATAGGTCTGGGCGGCGATCCGCTGCGCCTCGACGAAGATCGCCCAGCCGGAGCCGAGCCGGCGCAGCGCGTTGTTCAGCCGTGCGGTGACGCCTACCAGCTCGGCCGGCGTCGCGCTGTCGAGGTCCGGTCCGCGATAGCGGGCGGTGCGCTGGAACGAGCCGTCCTTGTTGAGGACGACACCCTCACCGACGAGAGCGGCCCAGGGCAGGAAGTCGGCGAGGCCTGCGGGGCGATGGCGGTATTCGGCAAGGTTCAGCATGGCGGCCTCACACCCCGAGATGTGCGGGGTAGCGAAGGTGCCGGCGCACCACGTCGACGAATTGCGGGTCGCGTTTCGCCGCCCAGACGGCGGCGGCATGGCCGACGGCCCAGATGAGCGCGCCAGGGATCCAGAGCCGGAGGCCGAGCGCGATCGCCGCCGCCAAGGTGCCGTTGGCGATCGCCACGGTCCGCGGCGCGCCGCCCATCAGGATCGGGTCGGTGAGCGCGCGATGGACCGGCGCGAAGAAGCCGGGCACGTCAGGATCGACGATCGCGGCCATCAGATCAGCGCTCCGCCGGAGAAGCTGAAGAACGACAGGAAGAAGCTCGACGCCGCGAAGGCGATGCTCAGACCGAAGACGATCTGGATCAGGCGTCGGAAGCCGCCCGACGTGTCGCCGAAGGCGAGCGTCAGGCCGGTCACGGTGATGATGATGACCGAGATGATCTTGGCGACCGGGCCCTGCACCGACTCCAGGATCGAGTTGAGCGGTGTCTCCCACGGCATCGAAGAGCCGGAGGCATAGGCGGCGGGCGCGAAAGCCAGTGTGAGCGTGGTCAGCGTGACCAGCTCGACGAGGCGGCGGCGGGAATGGCGAGCGACGGCGAGAACGCGGTTCATGAGGGATCTCCGAGGGACAAGGGGTCGCCGCCCGCCCCGGCGGACTGGAGGCAGTAATCGCCGGTGGCGGGATCGAGGCCGGCGACGAGAGCGAGTTCGGAGAGGCGGCGTTCGCTGCCGCGGCCGCGCAGCACCGCGACGAGATCGATGGTCTCGGCGATCAGCGCCTTGGGGACGGTGACGACGGCTTCCTGGATGAGTTGCTCGAGGCGGCGGATCGCGCCGAGTGCGGTGCCGGCGTGGATGGTGCCGATCCCGCCGGGGTGGCCGGTGCCCCAGGCCTTGAGTAGGTCCAGCGCTTCAGCGCCGCGGACTTCGCCGATCGGGATGCGGTCGGGCCGAAGGCGCAACGAGGACCGGACAAGGTCCGACAGCGAGGCGACGCCGTCCTTGGTTCGCATCGCGACCAGGTTCGGCGCGCGGCATTGCAGCTCGCGGGTGTCCTCGATCAGCACCACCCGGTCGCTCGTGCCGGCGATCTCGGCCAGCAGCGCGTTGGTGAGCGTCGTCTTGCCGGTGCCGGTGCCGCCGGCGACCAGAATGTTCTTGCGCGATGCCACGGCAGCACGCAGCGCCGCGGCCTGGACGGCGGTCATGGTCCCGGCGGCGACGTAGTCGTCGAGGGTGAAGACCGCGACGGCGGGCTTACGGATCGCGAAGGCCGGCGCGGTGACGACGGGAGGCAGCAGCCCCTCGAACCGCTCTCCCGTTTCGGGCAGCTCGGCCGAGACACGCGGGCGCTCGGCATGGACCTCGGCGCCGACATGGTGCGCCACTAGCAGCCTGTCGGAGTTGACCCCAAGGGTCTGGTTCGATCCGGTTTAGGGGCGTGCGGTGCTTTGATTGTGCGGTGATT
>NZ_BMDZ01000060.1 GCF_014636235.1 Tistrella bauzanensis | reverse complement strand
GGACGGGCCGCCTCACGCCGTCCCAGGCGACGGTGACGCTCTAAACCAGCCCGCCGCGCTCATTGCGCGACAGCCTCCAAAGGAGACGACATTGGCGCTGTCATACAGAACCACGCCATAGGCGAAGCGGTCTCCGCAGGCTTCTGCCAGCGCTTTCAGACCCGAGAAATCGTCTGCATTGACCGACGCGCTTGCCTTCACCTCGATGCCCGCGATCATGCCGTCGTCACGTTCCAGCACGATATCGACCTCACGAAAGTTGCGATCCCGGAAATGATATGCCGTCAGCCGCAGGTCCGAGGCCGCCATGAGCTTCAAGACTTCTGAGAAAACACAGCTTTCCAACAGGGCACCGAATGTCCTGCGATCTCTCGTGATCCGCTCGAACGTCAATCCACGCACAGCGGCAAGCAGGCCGGAATCAAGGAAGTGCAGCTTCGGTGTCTTGACGATCCGCTTCAGCGCGTTGGTGTACCAAGGGGGCACTGTCGTCATCAGGAAGATCTGTTCGAGCAGCCCGATATAACGTTGGCTTGTCTTGTGGGTGACATTGATGCAGGCGCCCATCTGCGAATAATTGGCAAGCTGGCCGGAATGTTCGGCCAGAAGTCGCACGAACACCGGAAGGTCGGTCAGTTTTTCCACAGCGGCGATATCGCGCAGATCGCGTGTCAGGATCGATGTGAGATAAGACCGTGCCCAGTCCTGCCGCCGCCGTTCGCTGTCGCGGCTGATGACTTCTGGAAATCCCCCGAGCAGAACCAGTTGAACCAGATCATCGCCGAGCGTTGCCGCCGGTCTTGCAGGAAACGGCCGGGGCGATAGTCGTCGTCGATGGCCTTCTTTATGGACAACAGCAGATCAGGTGCGCGCTGGATCTCGTCGATAGTGGCGTTGTCCAGCCCCCGGATGAAACCGACCGGATCGGATCTGGCTGCGGCGAGCGCTGTCTGGTCATCAAGCGTGATATAGCGGCGCCCGGCTGTCTCCATCTGTCGGACAAGGGTGGTTTTGCCGGCGCGGCGCGGCCCCACGATCAGGACCGCCGGCGTATCCGAAAGAGCTTCCTCCGCCCGTCGCTTCACAAACCGTTCAAACATTTATTCCGCCTCCGGCTCCGGCTGATTGAGATTATCAGCCACGCTGATTGGGAGCCAAGAGACTGCTCCTTGGGAATCAAATGCCCGCTGATTGGGAGTCAAGCGGGCGCGGACCGGGACCGTGCTGGTCCGTCAGAGGCGGGGCATCCATGCTGGGCACCATGGGTGCAATAATAACTAACATTAAATGTATAATATGATCTATTGACTATCTCGTGCGTGAATTTCATCATCGATTCAGATATCCTTGTGGAATTACGCTATTGTTGTATATATAGCGTCAATTATGTGTAAAATTAAAATGAGCGGCGAAGGATGCGAGGCGCGATGTTCCGGTTCCAGGCAGAGGCGGCCGTGGCCCGTTCAGGGTCCGATGATGATCTGCGCCGGCGGCTTCTGGCGGCGGTGCTGGGGCTGGCGATCCTGGTCGCGGCCTTTGCCGGTGGCATGCTGGCCGGCCGGGGTGACGCGCCGGACCGGGGCGGGCTTGCTGATGTGGCGGCAGAGCTTGTGGCGGCAGGGGGCTGACGACGTCTCGCATCATGCCCATGTTGTGGGGTAGTCTGGACCGGTTCCGGTGTTTCCCCCGACCGCCGGCCCGTGCACCCCAAAGCCCGAGGCCTCGTTCCTGATGACCGCGATCCGCAACAAGCGCCAGATCATTCACCGGCGTGCCCTGATGGCCGAGATCGAGCGGCAGGTCGCAGAGACCCGCCGGCCGGTGGACGGCCTGCGCCGCGAGATCCTGGCCTTGTTGAAGGACCATCTGGCCCGCGGCCGCGCCGAGATCCGCCGCCGGTTCGACGAGGGGGCCGACGGCGCCCATGTCGTGCGCGAGAACTGCTATCTGGTCGACCAGATCGTGCGCACCCTGTTCGAGCTGGCCTATATCCATGTCTATCCGGTGGCCAACCCGACATCGGCCGACCGGCTGTGTCTGGTGGCGATCGGCGGCTATGGGCGTGGCGAGCTGGCGCCGCATTCCGACGTCGATCTGCTGTTCCTGATGCCCTATAAGCAGACCCCGCGCGGCGAGCAGGTGGCGGAATACATTCTGTATCTGCTGTGGGATCTGGGGCTGAAGGTGGGCCATGCCGTGCGGTCGGTGGATGATTGCATCGCCCGCGCCCGCGCCGACATGACCATCCGCACCAGCCTGCTGGAAAGCCGGCAACTGTGTGGCGAGATGGTGCTGTACGAGGATCTGCGCCGGCGGTTCGCCGCCGATATCATGGTCGGCACCGCCAGCGAGTTCATCGACGCCAAGCTGGGCGAGCGCGACGAACGCCACCGCCGCATGGGCGACAGCCGTTATGTGCTGGAGCCCAATGTGAAAGAGGGCAAGGGGGGCTTGCGTGACCTCCACACCCTGTTCTGGATCGCCAAATACACCTATCGGGTCCAGAACCTGTCGGACCTCGTGGAGCAGAAGGTCTTCACCGCCGGTGAATATCGCCGTTTCGCCAAGGCCCAGAACTTCCTGTGGACCGTGCGCTGCCATCTGCATTTCCTGGCCGGCCGGCCCGAGGACCGCCTGACCTTCGATGTCCAGACCGAGATCGGCCGGCTGATGGGCTATGCCGACCGGCCGGGCGCGCGCGGCGTCGAGCGGTTCATGAAGCATTACTATCTGGTCGCCAAGGACGTGGGCGACCTGACCCGCATCCTGTGTGCGGCGCTGGAAAGCGCCAATCAGCGCCAGCCCAAGATCCGCCTGCCCAGCATCCTGATGCGCCGTGAAATCGACGGCTTCCGGATCGAGGGTGGCCGGCTGACCCTGGCCAACCGTCATGAACTGGCCGAGCAGCCGATCCGCATGCTGCGGCTGTTCCGGGTGGCGCAGAGCCGCGAGATGGATGTGCATCCGCAGATCCTGCGCTGGATCACCCAGAACCTGAAATATATCGACGACGACGTCCGCGCCGATCCGGCGGCCAATCAGGTGTTCCTCGACATCCTGACCTCGCCCAAGGATCCGGAAGCGACCCTGCGCCATATGAACGAGGCCGGCGTGTTCGGCCGCTTCGTCCCCGATTTCGGCCGGGTGGTCGCCCAGACCCAGCACGACATGTATCACGTCTATACGGTCGACGAGCACACCATCCGGGCGATCGGCATCCTGTCGGGCATCGAGAAGGGTGCCTTCGGCGAGGATCTGCCGCTGGCCACCCGCATCGTTCACGACGTGCTGTCGCGGCGGGTGCTGTATATGGCGGTTCTGCTGCACGACATCGCCAAGGGCCGGGGCGGCGACCATTCGGTGCTGGGTGAAGAGGTGGCGCGCAAGCTGTGCCCGCGCGTCGGCCTGACCCCTGAGGAAACCGAAACCGTGGCCTGGCTGGTGCGCTGGCACCTGCTGATGAGTGCCGTGGCTTTCAAGCGCGACATCGAAGACCCCAAGACCGTGCTCGATTTCGCCGATCAGGTGCAGTCGATCGAGCGTCTGCGGCTGCTGACCGTGCTGACCGTGGCCGATATCCGCGCGGTCGGGCCCAATGTCTGGAACGGCTGGAAGGGAACGTTGATCCGCGAGCTGTATTATCGCGCGGCGGAACGGCTGTCGGGCGGCCATGTCGAGGGACTGAACCGGGCCGGCCGGATCGCCGCCGTGCAGGACAGGCTGCGCGAGCGGCTGGCCGACTGGGCCGAGCCCGCCTTCCGTGCCCATGTCGAGCGGATGCCCGGCTCCTATTGGCTGGCCCATGACGCCGAGGTGCTGGAACGCCATGCCCGGCTGGTGGCGCGGGCCGACCGCCAGGGGCCGGCGCCGCTGGTGATCGATGTCGCCCCTGATCAGTTCCGCTCGGTGGCGGCGATCACGGTGTATGCCCCCGACCATCACGGGCTGTTCGCCGGCGTCGCCGGCGCCATGGCGCTGGCTGGCGGCAACATCGTCGACGCCCGCATCGTCACCACCACCGATGGTATGGCGCTGGACACCTTCTGGGTGCAGGACGCCGACCGCAGCGCCTATGACGACGCGGTGCGGGTGGCGCGGATGCGCGATCTGGTGGGGCGCACGCTGTCGGGCGAGTTGCGCCCCGCCAAGGCGCTGGCCGAACGCCGCGACGGGCCGAAGCGCACCGACGTGTTCCAGGTGACGCCACGGGTGTTGATCGACAACCGTGCCAGCAACACCCAGACGGTCATCGAGGTCACCGCCCGCGACCGGTCGGGTCTGCTGTTCGCCATCACCCGCGTGCTGTCGGATCTGGCGCTGACCATTTCGTCGGCCCATGTCGCGACCTATGGCGAGCGGGCGGTCGACACCTTCTATGTCAAGGATGTCTTCGGGCTGAAGATCACCCATCAGGGCAAACTGGCGCGGATCCGCGAGGATCTGCTGGCCGCGCTGGACGCGGCCGGACCGGTGATCGAAAGCGATGGCAGCCTGCGAAGCTCGCTGATCAACGGTGCGCGCGACGACGAGGAGAGCGCGCGCGGCGATGCGGGTGGCGCGCACGGCGAAGCCGCTGAATGAGCCATCGACCGGGCCGCTGCGGATGACGCTTTCCGCGCGACCCGGTTTCGGATACACCCGCCATCCATGAGCCTGATCCGCGCCGCGGCCACTGTGGGTGGCCTGACCATGATGTCGCGCGTGCTGGGATTTGCACGCGATGTTCTCGTTGCCGGCCTGCTGGGGGCGGGCGCGTCGGCGGACGCGTTCTTCGTGGCCCAGAAGATCCCCAACCTGTTGCGGCGGATGTTCGCCGAAGGCGCGTTCAGCGCCGCCTTCGTGCCGATCTATAACCGCATCCGGGTGGAGCAGGGGCCGGCTGCCGCCCATCATTTCGCCGAGCAGGCGCTGGCGGTGCTGGTGACGTCGCTGGTGCTGATCCTGGTGCTGGCGGAAGCGGCGATGCCGGCGGTGGTGACGGTGTTCGCGCCCGGCTTCACCGACGATCCCGAAACCTTCGGGCTGGCGGTTGATCTGGCCCGGATCGTGTTTCCCTATGTGGTGTTCATCTCGGCCGTGGCACTGGTCGGCGGGGTGCTGAACTCCCTGGGCCGGTTCAGCGCCTTTGCAGCAGCCCCGGTGCTGTTCAATCTGTGCCTGATCGGCGGCTGCATCGTGTCGTTGCAGGGCTGGAGCGATGCCGGTGCCGCCGTGGTCCAGGCCTGGGCGCTGCTGCTGTCGGGCATGGTGCAGCTTGGCGCCATGCTGGTGGCGGCCCATCGCGCCGGCGCGGTTCTGCGCTTCCGCCTGCCGCGGATAACCCCGCAGGTCAGCCGGCTGCTGAAGGTGGCGGCGCCGGCGGCGCTGGGCGCCGGGGTCTATCAGGTGAACGTGCTGGTCGACACCATGATCGCCTCGCTGCTGGCCGAGGGTACGGTGTCGGCGCTGTACTATGCCGACCGGCTGGTCCAACTGCCTCTGGGTGTGGTCGGCATCGCAGTCGGCACCGCGCTGCTGCCGCTGCTGTCGCGGCGGATCAAGGAAGGCGCGCTGGATGATGCCCGCAGCCACATGAACCGGGCGATCGAGATCACTTTGCTGGTCAGCCTGCCGGCGCTGGTCGGGCTGGCGACGCTGGGCCTGCCGATCGTGGCGACCCTGTTCGAACGCGGCGCCTTCACCAATACCGCCACCATCCGCACGGTCGAGGTGATGACCCTGCTGTCGCTGGGCCTGCCGGCCTTCGTGCTGGCCAAGGTGTTAAGCCCCGGCTTCTATGCCCGCGAGGACACCGCCACCCCCACGCGTTATGCGGTGGTGGCGCTGGTCGCCAATGTGGTGCTGAACCTGGCCTTCATGCAGCCGCTGGCCCATATGGGCATCGCGCTGGCGACCGCGCTGTCGGCCTGGATCAACGTCTTCCTGCTGGCCCGGCGGCTGAACCGTGACCGGCTGCTGGTGGCCGATGCCCGCATGCGCCGCACTCTGCCACGGCTGATCCTGGCCAATCTGCTGTTCGCCGGCGCCATTCTGGGCGCGCTCTATGCCCTGCCGGCCTTCGCCGACATGCCCCATGCCGCACGCGCCTTCTGGCTTGCCTTGCTGATCGCGGCGACACTTCCGGTGTATATTGGTCTGGCGCTGTTGACGGGTGCGGCGCGCCTGGCCGATTTCCGGGCCCTGCTGCGCCGTCGTCGCGGCTGACGCCGACCCGAAGCTCACCCAAAGCCCGAAGTCACCATTCGCAATGGCGGTGCCGTCTCATGAGCCTGGACATCTGGCTGATCTATGCCGCGGCCGCCATCGGCCTGTCGCTGACCCCGGGGCCGAACGGCCTGCTGGCCCTGAACCATGGCGTGCGCTTCGGCCTGCGCCGGACGGCGGCGACCGCCGCCGGGGGCGTGTGCGGTTTCATGGTGCTGGTCGCCGCCTCGCTGGCCGGGCTGGGCGCGCTGCTGGCGGCATCGGAACAGGCCTTCACCATCGCCAAATGGATCGGCGCCGGCTATCTGGTCTGGCTGGGCATCCGCACCTGGCGGGCACCGGCACCGGCGGCGACGATCGCTGTGGCCATCCAGGACGCGGGCGCTGCCCGCGCCGCCGGATCGGCCCGGCTGTTCGGCCAGGGCTTTCTGGTCGCGGTGTCGAACCCCAAGGCGCTGATCTTCTTTGCCGCCTTCCTGCCGCAATTCATGGTGCCGGGCGTGTCGCTGGTGACCCATTTCCTGGTGCTGGGCGGCACCTTCGCGGTGGTGGAATTCCTGTATGAACTGGTGCTGGCCGGCACCGCCCAACGCATCGCCCCCTGGCTTGGCCGCAATGGCCGCTGGTTCAACCGGGTGACCGGGGCGGCCTTCGTGGGCATCGGCGGCGTGCTTGCCACCACCAGCCGCGGCTGAGCGGCGGGGGATCTGTGATTTCGGGTGAAAAATCATCCGGGTCAGGACCCTTGACCCGCCGGGCGCGCACGCGCGATATAGGCGCGTTTCCCCATGAACGGCCCATGGCGGATCGATCATCCGTGCCGGTACTCCACCCCCGGACGGCGACCGCGAAGGCCAAAGGCGAGGACCAGATGGCGAGGATCTTTTCCGGCGCGCAGCCGACCGGCAACCTGCATCTCGGCAATTATCTGGGCGCGATCCGCAACTGGGTCGGGCTTCAGGACAGTTATCAGTCGGTCTTCTGCATCGTCGACCTGCATGCGATCACCGTCTGGCAGGATCCGGTGGCGCTGACCCGCCAGACCCGCGAACTGACCGCCGCCTATATCGCCGCCGGCATCGACCCCGAACGCTGCGTGATCTTCAATCAGTCGGCGGTGACGGCCCATGCGGAACTGGCCTGGCTGCTGAACTGCCTGACCCCGATCGGCTGGCTGAACCGGATGACCCAGTTCAAGGAGAAGGCCGGAAAGGACCGCGAGAAGGCGAGCCTTGGCCTTTATGCCTATCCGGTGCTGATGGCCGCCGACATCCTGGCCTACAAGGCCACCCACGTGCCGGTGGGCGAGGACCAGAAGCAGCATCTGGAACTGACCCGCGACATCGCCCAGCGCTTCAACCAGCTCTATGGCCGCGACGTGCTGCCGCTGCCCGAGCCGATGATCCTGGGGGCGGCCACCCGGGTGATGTCGCTGCGCGACGGCACCAAGAAGATGAGCAAATCCGACCCGTCGGATTATTCGCGCATCAACCTGACCGACGACCGCGACACCATCGCCCAGAAGCTGCGCAAGGCCCGTACCGACAGCGAGCCCGGCGTGACCTATGAGCCCGAGCGCCGGCCCGAGGTCGCCAATCTGATCCGGATCTATGCGGCACTCGATGGCCGGACCACCGATGCGGTGGTGGCGGAATATGCCGATGCCCCCTTCACCGATGTGAAGGCGAAGCTGACCGATCTCGCGGTCGAAAAGCTGGGACCGATCGCCGAACGGATGAAGCAGCTGATGGCTGAACCGGCCGAGATCGACCGTATCCTGGCGCGGGGTGCCGAACGGGCGCGCGCGATTGCCGAGCCGGTGCTCGACGAGGTGCGCCAGACCATGGGGCTGCTGCGGCCCTGACCGCCCCGGCGTCCTGATCGCACCGAACCGCTGCTTTGCTGCCGGCTGCGGGTTGAAACCGTCACCGGCCCGGATCACAATGGTCCGGGCCGGCGGCATATGATGCCGGCCTCTTCCGCTGACGGACCCCGATGCAGATCTATCTTCCCATCGCCGAGCTGTCGATCGATGCGATCGCGATCCTGTTGATGGGGCTGGGCGTGGGGTTCCTGTCGGGGCTTGTCGGCGTTGGCGGCGGGTTTCTGATGACGCCGCTGCTGATGTTCGTGGGCGTGCCGCCGCCGGTGGCGGTGGCGACCGGCGCCAATCAGGTGGTCGCGGCCTCGGTGTCGGGGCTGCTGGCGCATTGGCGGCGCGGCACGGTGGATGTCCGGATGGGCGGGGTGCTGCTCGCCGGCGGCCTGGTCGGGTCGGGCATCGGTATTTTCATCTTTCAGTGGCTGCAATCGATCGGCCAGATCGATCTGGTGATCGGCGTGTCCTATGTGCTGTTCCTGGGCACGATCGGCGTGCTGATGGGGATCGAGTCGGTGCGCAGCCTGCTGATGCGCAATCAGCCGGCCAAGAAGCGCCACCAGCACAACTGGATGCACGGGCTGCCGTTCAAGCTCCGTTTCCGCAAGTCCAAGCTGTATATCTCGGCGCTGCTGCCGCTGGCCCTGGGCTTCGGGGTCGGCATCCTGACCGCCATTCTGGGTGTTGGCGGCGGCTTCGTGATGATCCCGGCGATGATCTATATTCTGGGCATGCCGACGCTGGTGGTGGTGGGAACCTCGCTGTTCCAGATCATGTTCGTCACCATGAATGTCACGATCATGCATGCGGTGACGACCGAAGCCGTGGATCTGGTGCTGGCGGCGATATTGGTGGTGGGCAGCGTGATCGGCGCGCAGGTCGGTTCGCGCCTGACCACGCGCCTGCGCGGAGAGCACCTGCGCGGGTTGCTGGCGGCGGTGGTGGTGCTGACCGCAATCAAGATCGGCGCGGATCTGGTGATCCGGCCCGATGAGTTGTTCTCGGCCGTGGTGGTGGGCCCGGGATGATGCCGGCATCGGACCGCTTCGCCCGCCTGCCCGCGATCCTGGCCTTCGTGCTGGCACTGGCGGCCGCCCTGGCCGTGGCCCTGATCGGCCCCTTGCGCGCCCGCGCCCAGCCGCTGGTGGCCGATCTGTCCAGTCATCTGATCTCGATCACCTCCAGCTTCACCGGCACCGAATTGCTGCTGTTCGGCGCCACCGACGGGCCGGGCGAGGTGATCGTCGTGATCCGCGGGCCTGCCGAGACGGTCGACATCCGCCGCAAGGATCGTATCCTTGGCATGTGGATCAACGCCCAGAGCGTGCGGTTCTCGCAGGTGCCGGCCTTCTACTGGGTGGGGGCCAGCGCGCCGCTGGACCAGTTCACCAACGACCAGATGCTGAGCCGGCATCGCATCGGCCTGAACCGGCTGGACTTCCCCGGTGGTGGCGACGTCACGCCCGAGGATCGCATCACCTTTCGCGATGCGCTGATCCGCAACCGCCAGCAGGCCGGCGTGTTCGTACCCTCGATCCAGCCGATCTCGCGCCTGGGCGACCGGCTGTTCCGGGTGACGGTGTCGTTCCCGTCGAATGTGCCGACCGGCGCCTATCGGGCCGAGATCTTCCTGGTCCATGATGGGCGGGTGGTTTCAGCCCAGACCACTCCCCTGTTCGTGCGCAAGGACGGGCTTGGCGACAACATCGCGCGGCTGGCCCATGAACAGCCGTTCGGCTATGGCGTCGCGGCCGTGCTGATCGCGCTCGGCGCCGGCTGGGCCGCCGGCTTCGCCTTCCGCCGCTTCTGAAGGAGGCCCCTGATCCGATGTCTGACGATCCGTCGAATGGCGGCCCCGATGCCGGGCCACCACCATCTGCCGCGCCGCCCCGGCGCGCGCCGGTCAAGTTTCTGGTCTGTGTGGATGGCAGCGCCCACAGCCGTGTGGCGGTGCGCTATGCCTGCCGCCGCGCCCGCGCCCGCGGCGGACGCGTCACCCTGCTGACCGTGATCGAGCCGGCCGACCACCAGCACTGGATGTCGGTGGGCAATCTGATGGCGCAGGAACTGCGCGATCAGGCCGAACAGGTGCTGCAGGAAATCGCGGCCGAAGTGAACGCCTTTGCCGGGCTGCTCCCCGAATTGCTGGTGCGGGTGGGCCCGATCGGCGATGAAATCATGCGCCAGATGCGCGAGGACGCCGATATCGGCATGGTCGTGCTGGCCGCCCGCCCGCCGGCGGAAGGTCCGGGCAAGCTGGTGCGCTGGCTGGCAAGCCAACTCGCCGGCGATCTGCACGTGCCGCTGACCATCGTGCCCGGCAACCTGTCGGAAGACGATCTGCTGCGCCTGACCTGAGCCGGTCGGGTCCGACTGGCGGGCGGGCCGACCGGCTGATTTAGGCCGTCAGATCGTCCGCGCCAGACGGGTGATTTCGGCCCGCAGCCAGCGATGCGCGGGCAGGCCCTCGTCGCGGCGATGGAACATCAGCCCCAGCCGCGCCGGCTGGGGCGTCAGTTCCAGCGGCGGCCGATGGATGGTGAAGCCGCCGCGATGGGCGATGGCCCGCGCGGTGGGGCCAACCACCGTCAGCAGGGCGCCGGCACAGGCGGCCATCTCCGCGGCCCCCAGCAGGGTCGATGCCACCGCCAGCAGGCGGCGCTTGCGGCCATGTTCGGCGAGCGCCAGATCCATCACCCCCTCAGTACTGCCGGTGGCCGAGACCAGCACGTGATCGGCGCCGGCATAGCCGTCGAGCGTGATCACCGGCAGAGTGTCGCCGTCATCGACCACGGTCTCGATCGCCAGCCCGGCCGGCACCAGGGTCAGCAGCGGGTCGCGCCGCAGATAGATCCGGGTGATCCGCGGCGGCGGTTCGGGCAGCATGCCCAGCGCCAGCCAGATCGTGCCGTCATCGAGGGCGGTTGCGGCATCGCGCCGGTCGATATGGTGGAAGCGCGGCGCCAGACCGGGTGCTGCGCGCGCCAGATGACGCACGATCGCCGGCCCCAGCACCAGTTCGGCGATCTCGGTCACCCCGATGCCGACCTCGGCGGTGACCGTGCACGGGTCGAAGGGTGCGGCAGGGGTCAGTGCTGCGCGCATCTGGCCAAGGGCCGACGAGATGGCCGGCCAGACCTCGATCGCCCGTGCGGTCGGCTCCACCCCGCGTGGGGTGCGCAGGAACAACTCGTCATCGAACAGCAGGCGCAGCCGGCGCAGCGCATTCGACGCCCCGGCCTGGGTGATGCCCAGCCGTTCGGCCGCCCGGCCCACCTGGCGTTCGGTCATCACCGCCGCGAACACCTTCAGCAGATTGAGGTCCATCGGGTCGGGATCGCCGGCATCCATGGCCATATCTCCGCTGTGGCTGATGTCACGATATTCCCACCAGCAATATCAATCGTTCAAGAGGGTGATTTGAGTTATGGGGCAGCCGATGGCAGCTTCAGGTCACACCCCGGGCGCCGGGGGCTGTTCCCGCCGCGCCAGATCGATCCCTGGAGGTTCGTCATGTCCCTGCTCACCGGTTCCAATGCGGCCCTGGCCGCGCTGATCCTGCGCCTCACCCTTGGCATCGCCGCCCTGGCCCACGGGTTGATGAAGGTCTTCGTCTTCACCCTGCCGGGCACGGTGCAGTATTTCGAAAGCATCGGCTATCCTGGCATCTTCGCCTATCTGACGGTGCTGGCCGAAGTGGTCGGCGGTCTGCTGTTGATTGCCGGTATCGGCACCCGACTGGTGGCGCTGGGTCAGATCCCGGTGCTGATCGGCGCCGCCCTGGTCCATGCCGGCAATGGCTGGGTGTTCTCCAGCCCGAATGGCGGCTGGGAGTTTCCGGTGATCTGGACAGCCGCCCTGGTGGTTCAGGCGCTGCTGGGTGATGGCGCGGCCGCCATTGGCCCGCGGCTTTATGGCCGCCTGTCCGCGCGCGGCACGGCGATCCGCGCCTGACCATCCATTCTCCTGTCCGTTCACATAAGCAGCCAGCCGGAGCCCCCGCCCATGACCCCGTCCGCCCCGTCCGTCAGCCGCCAACCGGTTCTGTTCGTGTCGCACGGGGCGCCCGACATGGTGCTGCGGTCAAGCCCTACCCGCGATTTCCTGTCGGGGCTGGCCGGCCTGCTGCCGGCCCCGCCACAGGCGGTGCTGGTGATCTCGGCGCATTGGCGGGCGCCGGTGGCAACCGTCGCCACCACCACGGCACCGGCCACGATTCACGACTTCTATGGCTTTCCCGAGGCGCTGTACCGGCTGCGCTATAGGGCGCCGGGGGCCCCCGCCCTGGCGGCCCGTGCCCGTGATCTGCTGCTGGGCGCCGGTCTTGCGGTGGCGGAGGATGCCGGGCGCGGGCTCGATCATGGCGCCTGGACGCCGTTGATGCTGGCCTGGTCCGGGGCGGATCTGCCGGTGGCGGCGCTGTCGCTGGTGCCGGGCGATGCCGCGGCGCATCTGGCGATCGGCCGGGCGTTGGCGCCCTTGTCCGATGATGGCGTGCTGATTCTGGCCAGCGGCAGCCTGACCCATGACCTGCGCGGCTTCTTTGCCCAGCGGGGGACCGGGGGTGCGGAAGCCGGCTATGTCGCGGCCTTTGCCGGCTGGGTGGATGGCGTGCTGGCGGATGGCGACGAGCGGGCGGGCAGCGATCCGACCGCCCTGGCCGACTGGTGGCGTCTGGCCCCGCATGCCGCCCGCAACCACCCGACCGACGAACATCTGATGCCGCTGATGGTGGCGGCCGGCGCCGGCGCGGGGCGCGTGCCCCGGCGGTTGCACAGCGCCGTCGAGGGCCGGGTGCTACGCCTCGACGCCTGGGGCTGGTTCTGAGACCGGGTCCGAAGCCGGTTGCAGCGTCGCCGGCAGCGTGGCGCGGTAATCGAACAGCGACAGGTCGAGCCCGTCCAGACGGCGGATCTGGGTGGGGGCGGCCGGCAGGTCGTAACGGGCGCGCATGCTGAGGTCACGACCGGCGAAGGTCAGCCGGCCGGTCGCCTCGATCCGCCGGTCCCGATCGCCGAAGGTGGAACTGCCGATCACCACCTCGTCGGCGCCGATCGACAGGCCGCGGGTGATCAGACTGTCGACCTGGATGATGATGCCCTGGCGATCGATCAGGAAGCCGCCCATCGAGCCATTGGCGATCAGCCGGCCATCTTCCAGCACCACCAGATCATGGCACATCACCCCCGGCAGGCCGAACCGCTCCACCGGCTGAAATCCGCTGTCGAGGCGCAGAACCTCCGACGGTCGGCCGGGTCTCGTGCCGGCATGGCTGAGCATGACCAGAAGGTCGCGGCCATCGCCGCCGATGCCGTTCATATGGACATAGGCCGGATCACCGGTATCGACCATGGCGATGCCGGCCGGGTGATGAACCGCGCGGGTGCTGAAATCCGGTGCGAACACGATCAGCGCCTGGCGATAGGTATCCACCACCACCAGCCGGCCGCGCACGAAATCGATCTGATGGCAGCCATTGTCCAGCCCTTGGGCCACCACCTCGACCGGCCCGCAGGCGGCGCTGACCGGGTCGATCGCCAGCCGCAGGATGCGGCCGCGACAGGTGGGGGCGTGCAGATCGCTGTCTTCCGACTCAAACAGCCAGACCATGCCGTCGCGGATGGTGGCGCCGAAGAAGATGCCGTCCATCACGCGGAGATATCCGCTCGGGCGGGCCAGATACAGCCCTTCGCGAGAGGCGACCAGATGGGTGAAGGGGGTGGTGGTGCCGCTCATCTCGCCTCGTCATCTGCCGGATAGGTGCCGCCCGCGCGTCGACAGCCATGGTCGCACATGTTAAGCCTTCGGGCGACCGGTGCGGGCAATGCGTGAGGACAGATGTATCGATACCGCCATGGCACGATCGTCATCGGCTCGGCCCTGCCTCTGCCAGATCTGATCAGCGATGCGGCCCTGATCGGCGACAGCGACTGCGATGTCTTCATCCATCCCGGTGCGGTGTCCGAGAGCCTGCCCGATGTGACGGTCGGCGGCCCGTTGTGGCAGGTGGCGCCCGATGGCGCCGGCGGCCTGCGGGTGCTGATCACCATTCGCGGGATCGCGCGTTTCCTTCTCACCGGCGGCCGCGAGGTGCTGGTGGAGGCGGGGCCGGCAGTGGCGGAGCGGCCCGACCGCCTGCTGACCTGGCTGTATGGCACGGTGTTCTCAGGGCTGCTGCTGCAACGCGGCACCCTGCCGCTGCATGTGGCATCGATCCGCACCCCCCATGGCCTGCTTGCCATCACCGGCCAGTCGGGTGCCGGCAAATCGACCCTGGCCGGTGCGCTTCTGTCGCGGGGCCACCGGCTGCTGGCCGATGATCTGCTGCAACTGGTCGATGGCGCGCGTCCCGACCGGCTGGGCAGCCGTGGCCCGCTGACCGGCCATGCCGGCGTGCCACGGCTGCGGCTGTCGGTGCCGGCGATAGCAGCCTTCGGTCTGGGCGACGCCCCCTGGCAGCCGGTGGAGGGCCGCGACAAGAGCGAAACCGCTCTGCCGCTGCCCGGCCGTGGCACACCCGACCGGGCGCCGGGCCAACTGGCGGCACTGGTGGTGCTGGCGCCGGGGGCGCCGGACAGCCCCGCGCGGCTCGACCGCCTGACCGGTATCGAGGCGATCCGCGCGGTGCAACTGGCACTCTATCGCCCCGGCCTGACCAATGCCATGATCGGCACCGCCGCCACCCGCACGATCTGCTTCCTGATCGCCGCCCGCCTGCCGATCTGGCGCCTGACCCGGCCAATGGGCCTGGAGCGCATCGACCAGGGCATCACCGCCCTGGCGCCGCTATTGGGTTGAGGTGGTGCTGACGGGGGGACGGTGGCCCGACCCTAAAGCGCCGCCACCCAGTCCTCGATGCGCGGTTCCTGGCCGATCAGGGCCAGGCCGTGGGCGATGGAGGTGAGTTCGCCGCCGGTGGCGATGCGCTCGGGGCCGAAGCGGCTGTCGAAGATGCGGCGGATCGCCGGGATCAGCGATGAGCCGCCGGTCAGGAACACCCGGTCGATCTGGTCGGGGGTGGTGCCGGCGCGGGCAAGGGCCGCGTCGACCGTGTCCTCGATCCGGGCGATGTCGGGGGCGATCCAGGCCTCGAAATCGGCGCGGGTCACCTCGGCGTCGATGGTGAGGCCCGGGGCCTTGAACTGGAAAGGGGCGGCGGGATCGGTTGAGAGCTGCCGCTTCAGCCGGCCGACCGCGTCATAGAGCGGATAGCCAAGCTCGCCTTCGATCACCGCGATCATCCGGCCGACCGCATCGGGGTCGAGTGCCGCCGCCTTCAGGCGGTGCAGGGCATCCATGGTCCGGGCATTGCGCATCAGCGCCAGCCGCGACCAGTCGCCGAAATCGGAAAAGAAGCTCAGCGGGATGTCGAGCACCTTGTCGAACGACCGGTAGCGGCCGCCTTTGCCCAGCATCGGCAGCACCAGATTGTCGAGGATGCGATAGTCGAACCGGTCGCCGGCGATGCCGACACCGGCCGAGCCCAGAGGGGTGCAGCGGCGCGCGGCCCCCGGTTCCGCCACCCGCACGATCGAGAAATCGCTGGTGCCGCCGCCGAAATCGGCGACCAGGATGGTCGCGGGCTCGGTCAGCCGTGATGCATAGCTGAAGGCGGCGCCCAGCGGCTCATAGACATAGTGGATTTCGGCGCCGACGCTCTGGAACATCCGGTCATAGCGCGTGCGCGCCAAGGCCGGATCAGGCCGGAAGCCGGCGAATTCCACCGGCACGCCGACAACGATCCGCGCGGGCATGCCGCTGCCCGCATCGCCGCCGAGGGCACCGCCGGCATGGGCGGCCATCCGCGCCAGGAACATGGCGCCCAGATCCTCGAAGCGATAGCGTTTGTCGAAGACGGTGGCATGTTCGAACAGATGGCTGGCGGCCACCGTCTTGAACGACTGGATGAAGCGGCTGTCCTGCGGGAAATCGAGATATTCGGCGATCGCCCAGGGCCCGGCCTCATGCGCCAGCCCGCCCTTGACCTCGTCGTCATGCCAGAAGCACAGCGCCGAGCGGAAGACGGCGCCGGTGGCCTTGTCGCCGCGGAACGCCACCAGTTCAGACACGCCCGACGCGCCCGCCCGCGCCACCACACTGTTGGTGGTGCCGAAATCGAGCCCCAGAACGCCGCCCGCGCGCTGTTGCATGCCCCGTCTCCCGCGAATGCCGGCCATCCCCCGGCGGTATGCCGCTGCCAACCATATGATTTCATTGAAATCAACGGGTTAATCAGAATTGAGGGACGCCGAGACTATGCGCGTGACGACGATTGTGCAAGCCGCACGTTGTGACAGCCTTGCCATGGGACGCGGGGGCCGCGCGGGTTGTGTCGCGCGGGCTGGTTGTCTCGCGCAATCGGGGCTGGACGAGAGACAACCCCGTTTGTCTCTCATAAACGAGAGGCAAAGCGGTTTGTCTCTCATATTTTCAGGAATCCGGTAGACAATGAGGGTTATGGTCGCGCCGCATCCGCCGAAAAGATGGCCTCACCGACCTTTCATCGGCGGCAGCGGACGGCGTATCGGTCGGAACATGCGCGATATGCGGTGATGCCGAGCCATGGACCCGCCTGAGATGCGAGGGGAGGCAATGCGTGATGCTGGAGATGAGGCCCGGTTGTGAATGCTGCGATCGCGACCTGCCGGCGGACGCGCCGGGGGCGATGATCTGCTCGTTCGAGTGCACCTTCTGCCAGGACTGCGCCGAGAGCCGGCTGGGTGGCCGGTGCCCGAATTGCGGCGGTGGACTGGTGGCGCGGCCACCCCGGCCGGCGGCGCTGCTGTCGCGGTTTCCGGCCGCAACGGCGCGGGTGGTGAAGCCAGAAGGCTGTTCTGCCAGTGCTTGATTCTGCCGACGTTTGATCCGGCGCGTCACGCGCATGGCGGACCCACCCCACGGAAAGCCGTGCCCGCCTATCTCATCTCGAACAGTTCCTGATGGAACCGCCGGGCCACGGGGAAGCCCCGGGCCTTGAAATCCCGCCGCAGCGCCTCGCCGAAGGCGGCGGGGCCGCAGAACCAGATCTCCGCCGCACGCCAGTCGGGCACCGCCGCCCGGATGCGCTCTCCCGTCAGCCGTCCGTCGCGGCTGTCGATCAGAACATGCAGTCGGATGCCTGCCGCCTCGGCATCGGCGGTCAGCTTGCCGATGGCCTCGGCGTCATGGTCGGCGGTCGGGTGGAACAGGTCGATCACCGGCCGGGGCCGGTCCGGCGCCGCCGCGCGTTGCAGCGCGATCGCCTTCATCCCGGCGATGAACGGCGTGATGCCGATGCCGCCGCCGATCCAGATCTGCCGGGGATGGCCGCCTGCAAGGTCGAAGCAGCCATAGGGCCCCTCGATCGTCACCGCCTGCCCGACCCGCAGCTTGTCGCGCAGGCGGCTGGTGTGGTCGCCCAGTGCCTTGGCAATGAAGCGGATGTGCCGGTCCTGATCATGCCGGCCCAGATCATGCCGGTCCTGATCGTTCCAAGCCGAGGCGATGGTATAGGGATGCGGGCCCTCGGACGGGTCCGAGGTGGCGAAGGCGAACTGGCCGGGCCGGTGACCGGGCCAGCCCTGTGGCACTGCGATCTCGATATCGAGCGCTGTCACGCCGGGATAATACTGAAGGGCTGCAATCCGGCCCTGGACCCGACGTCCGGCGCCGACGCGACGCAGCAGAACGATCACCGCCGCATAGCTGCCACCGGCGAGAAGACAGGCCATCACCAGCCCCACGGGCGACATCCAGTCGTCGAAGGCCATCAGCACGACCGCGTGGAACACCAGCAGCAGATAGACGACGGCGAGCAGGCGGTGGGTCTTGTAGAACAGTCGGTAGGGGACGGCCTTGATCAGCGCCAGCGCGATCAGCAGCACCGCGGCATAAAAGGCCCATTCGCCAATACCTTCCGCGGCGCCGCGCAAGGTCATGAACACCTGCTCGACCGGGTTCGCCAGCGGCGGTCTCTCGCCGCGTGCCGGCCGCCCGATCAGGCCCCAGCCGACCGCCCATTTCGGGCCCTTGCTCCACAGCCAGTGGATGATCGCCGCCACCAGCGCGGCGATGCCCAGCCATTTGTGCAGCCGATACATCTTGTCCAGCCCGCCCAGCCAGCGTTCGGGCCAGCGCGGCCGCAAGGCCAGAAGCATCGCCAGGCTCATCGCGGCCATCGCGAGCACGCCTGTAAACTGAACCAAGCTGGCCCGGCGCGCGAAGAAACCCGCCGGCTGGAAGATCTGTGGATGTCCGATCAGCCATAGCCCTGTCAGGGTGATCAACGCTCCCCAGAACGCGCGTCTGATCGTCTGCATCGTGTCGGCCGATCATTGTGCGGCATTGCCTTGTGCCACACGGTATGGCCGATGCCGGCCAGAGGCATTGACCCTGGTCAAGATCGGGGGCGGTCATCCGCCGCCGCAGTCATCCGCCCGCCGCACACGAAAACGGCCCGATACCGTAAGGCATCGGGCCGTTCGAAGTCGTGCTCGTCGCCTGTTACACCGGGTGTGGCAAGCACATCGGGGGTGGTCTCAGGCGAATGGCGGAGAGGGTGGGATTCGAACCCACGGTACGCTTGCACGCACAACGGTTTTCGAGACCGTCCCGATCGACCACTCTGGCACCTCTCCGCTCGGGACGGCGCGGACATTAGCCGAGATGTCATGACGGCGCAAGCACCGTCTGCATGCGGGCCATGGCCGTCAGCCGCGACGCTTCAGGGCCGAGGGGTTCACGCCGTATTGCTTGCGGAAGGCGGCGGCGAAATGGCTGGTGTTGGTATAGCCAAGCTCGACCGCGATCCGGGTGACGTTCTCGCCGCCGTCGAGCAGGCGGCGCCGGGCATCGGCCATGCGTTCCTGTTGGAACAGGCCATAGACGCTGGCGCCGAAAAGCTGGCGGAAGCCCCGTTCCAGCCGGGTCACGCTCATGCCGGTGGCGCGGGCGAGCGCCGGCAGCCCCGGTGGTTCCGACAGGTCGGCCAGCAGCAGATCGCGGGCCCGGCGCAGGCGCAGCCGGTCGCCCGATGACGAGGGCGGGGCGGCCGGAACCGCGCGGCGGGCGTCCAGAAACAAGCCGACCAGCGCCAGCCCCTGGGCGCGGAACCACAGTGGATGGCGGGTTGCCGATGGCCGGGCCGGCGTCCCGGTGCCGAGTGCCGCATCGCCGGCGGCCCGCAAGGCCCGGCCCAGGCCATGGGCGGTGTCGGCGAGATCGCGGCCACGGTGGCCGTCCAGGAAACAGCGTTCGGCCGTGAGCGCCCGGTCGAGCGCCGGATCGAGCATGCCGTCCCAGCTCCGCAGAATGTCGGGGCGGACCATCACGGTGACATTCTCAAGCGTGCCCCGCTGATGATAGCTGCCGTGATGGCCGCGGCCGAAGCTGATGCAGCCGGCATCGGCGCGGATGTCGTGGTCCCTCCGGCCATGGCCGTCGTGGAAGCAGCAGCGCGCGGCGCCGTCGAGCCGGCCGGTGAAGCTGAAATGCACCCGATTGCTGTCGTCGTGCAGCGCGAAACAGGTCTCGCGGTCGAACTGGCCGAACCAGTGCACCGCCTCCACCCCGTCTTCCAGCACCAGCCGGGTGACCTGCCAGTCAGCAGCGCCGGGCGTTGGGGCGCAGCCGGCAATCAGCCGCGACACCGGGATCTCGCCGGGTTGGGCGCCGGGCGGGGCGGTCGTGGCAGGGAACGGGTGTCTGGTGGCCATGGGCGTTCGATTCGGGTGGAGATGGACCGGATCCGGGCGGAAATGCGATTGCAACGCATTATCATCATGAAACACAGCGTGGTGCAATCGACACCGCCGCATGCATGCGGCCGCCAGCCGCCAGCCGCCAACCGCCAGCCGCCAATGCCGGGACGTATTCCATGATGACTGATCTGCCGCCGCGTCCGCCCCGGGGGGCGGGGCCGGCTTCCACCGCCATACCTCTTGCGGTTCTTGCCGCCCTTGCCGCCCTTGCGGTCGCGACTGTCCCGCTGGCCGGCCGCGCCGACGAGGCCGCCGCGACGGATGCCGCCGCCGCGACCGAACTGGCGCCGATGACCGTGACCGCGCGCCGGGCCGAGGAGGGCGCCAAGGATGTGCCCTTCGGTCTGACGGTGGTCTCAGGCGACGAGATCGAGGCGCGCCGCCTGAACACGATCGAGGACGTGTTGCGGGCGACACCGGGCGTGTCGGTCAATTCCTCGGGCGGGCCCAATCTGTACAATCTGTCGATCCGTGGCGTCGGCGCGCTCTATCAGATGAGCATGGACGACGCCTCGGTGGTGCTGAACATCGACGGCACCGCGCTGACCCCGCATTATTCCGGGCTGGGCACGCTGGATGTCGAGCGGGTCGAGGTGCTGAAAGGCCCGCAAGGCACGCTGTTCGGCGGCAATGGCGAGGCCGGGGCGATCAACATCACCACCCGCCGTCCGACCCGGCATCTGGAAGGGTATCTGCGCGGCGAGTACGGTCAGGAGAACCAGCGCCTGATCGAAGGCGCCGTCGGCGGGGCGCTGACCGAAAACCTGAGCGGCCGCATTGCCCTGCGCCATTCCGGATCGGATCTGTGGGTGGACAATCTGCGGACCGGAGACCCGTTGAGCGAGCCCACCGATCTGGCCTTTCGCGGCAGCCTGTTGTGGGAGGATTTCGACGGCACCAGCGTGCTTGCCACCGCCGAGCGCCAGCAGGTCAAGGCATTGACCAATCTTCTGGTGCTGATGCCCTATCGCGACCCGCCGGTCAACGATCTGACGCCGGGTCTGTTCGACGACAACGAGAAGACCATGGAGCGCTATGCGCTGGAGATCGGCCATGATTTTCAGGATGCCCGGCTCACCGCCACGACCTCGGTCGCCCGGGCCGATTTCACCGGGCTGGTCGCCTATGACCGGCTGATCCAGGCAGCCACCGGCCGGGGCGGCGAGTACTGGATCGTCGACACCTCCGAGGAAACCGTGCTGGCCCAGGACATCCGGCTGTCCTCGCTGCCGGATGCCGACATCTTCTGGGTTGCCGGCGTCAATCTGTACCATGCCGACCGGTCCTATGACACCCCGCGCAACACCTATGGCACCGGCAGTGCCTCAGAGCGCGATTTCACCACCCGTCGCTATGCCGTCTATGGCGAGGCGACGGTGCCGGTGGCGCCGCGCCTGAAGCTGACCGCCGGGCTGCGTCAGGCCTGGGAAGAGAAGACCTATGACGCCACCTATCGTGGCGGCGGCACGGCGGTGACCGATGCCCGCGACCTCAGCGACGCCTATACCACCGGCCGGCTTGGCCTGTCTTACGCGGTGACGCCCGAGACCACGATCTATGCCCTGGCCTCGCGTGGCTACAATCCCGGCGGGTTCAGCGATTATTCCACCCAGCCGGCCGACAGCGTGCCTTACAAGCCGGCGGTCAACCGCAGCATCGAGGCGGGGGTGAAGACCGAGAGCGCCGACCGCCGGTTCCAGGCCTCGGCCGCCCTGTTCTTCAACGACGTGAAGAACAACCATCTGCTGAGCTATGACCCTGCCACCTATGTGACCAACGCGGTCAATGCCGACACCCGCAGCCAGGGCGCCGAGATCGAGGCCAGTTGGCGGATCGGCGAGGAACTGACCCTGTCGGGCGGGCTCACCCTCATCGACACCGAGATCCGCACCAATCTGATCGGTCTTGGGGCGGGCGATGTCCGCGCCGGCAACCGGGTGCCCGACGTGCCGCGCTGGGCGGGTCGGTTCTCGGTCGCCTGGATCCACGATCTGCCGGTCCGGTTCGGCAACCTGCCCCAGCCGGCGCTGAATGTCCGTGCCGATTATACCCATGTCGGCGCGCGCACCGCCGATCCGCAGAACAGCTTCGACCTTGCCGCCTATGACGAGATCGATCTGCATCTGGGTGTGATGAGCGGCGGCGCCGAGGTCTATCTGTGGGGCGACAACCTGCTCGACGAGACCCGCGACCTCTATGGCTATTTCGCGGCCCCCGCCACCGCCTATGGCGCGCCGGCCCGTGGCCGCACGGTCGGCGTCGGCATGGCCTGGCAGTTCTGAGGGCGACATGATCCGGACCGATCCTGTCATGCCTGCCGCCGCACCCGCCGCCGTGCCCTCCGATCGTGTCGGCGGGCGCGTGCGGCTGTTGCTCGCCAGTCTCTACACCACTCAGACGCTGGCGCTGATGTTCTTCGTGGCGGCGCTGATCGCCATTCTCGCCGATGGCGGCGCCGATGCAGACCGGTTGACCCTGGTCTATATGCTGGGGCTGGTCTGGCCGCTCAAGCTGCTCTGGGCGCCGGTGATCGACCGCTGGCGGCTGGGACGCGCCGGGCATTACCGCGGCTGGGCCATGGTCTCGCAGACGGGCATGGTCGCGGTGCTGGTGGTGATGGCCGGCTTCGACCCGCTCGCCGATTTTCCCGTGGTCTATGGCCTGTGTCTGGCGCTCGCCCTGCTCTCGGCCACGCAGGATGTGGCGGCGGATGGGCTTGCCTGCCGGCTGCTGCCGCCGGGCGCGCGCGGCCCCGGCAATGCGCTGCAGATTTCGGGCGGGCTGCTCGGCACCATGCTCGGCGCCGGCGGCGTGCTGGTGCTCTATCCGTATCTGGGCTGGGTGGGGGCAATGGCCCTGCTTGCCGGCGTCACCGCCATCAGCCTGATCCAGCTTGCGCTGTTCCGCGAACCGGATGCCGCCCTGGTCGTGGCCGCCGGGCTGCCCTGGCGGGCGCGGCTGGCAAGGCTCAGTCGGGCAGGTGCGCGTGGCGGGGCGCTGGGCTGGGGTGTCCTGCTGCTGATCTGGCCGGTGGGGGCGGGGATGGCCTATGCCCTGATCATGCCGGCGCTGGTCGCGGCCGGCTGGCCGCTGGACCGGATCGGGCTGGTGGTCAATCTGGCGGGGCCGGTCGCGGGCATCGCCGGTGCCCTGCTGGCCGGAGGGCTCGCCACGCGCATGGGCCGGCGGCGGGCGCTGATCATGGCTGCCGCCGTCCAGCTTGCCGGCATCGCCGCGGTGGCGTTGCCGGTTGTGGGCACGGCCCCGGCCAGTGCGGCGGCGGTGGCGGTCTGCCTGTATTTCCTGCTCTACAATCCCGGTGCCACGGTGATGGCGATGGTGATGATGGACCGTGCCTCGGCCGCACGGCCGGCGACCGATTACAGCGTGCAGTCGACGCTGCATGCCGCGATGGGCATGGGGTCGATTTCCGCAGGG
The DNA here is from genome assembly GCF_014636235.1 of Tistrella bauzanensis. Classification (NCBI taxonomy): domain Bacteria; kingdom Pseudomonadati; phylum Pseudomonadota; class Alphaproteobacteria; order Geminicoccales; family Geminicoccaceae; genus Tistrella; species Tistrella bauzanensis. The sequence goes on along the minus strand of NZ_BMDZ01000060.1, from coordinate 9,703 downwards.
GCCGCGATCGCGGCGGCGGCGGGGCCGGTGGCGGCATTGTGGGTCGCGATTGCCGCCGGCCTGCTGGCCCTGCTTGGCAGTCTGGTGCTGTATCGCCAGGGTGGTGAGGCCGATCTGGTGGGTGACCAGCCGGTGGGCAGGCGGCGATGAGTGCCGCTCCCTGGCCGATCCTGGCGCCGGTGCGCGGCCGTATCGGCGTCGCCATGGCACTGTCGGGCCTGTCAGCGGTTTTGGCCTTGGCGTCGCTGGTGCTGATCGCGTCGGCGGTGGCGCGGCTGCTGGTCGTGACGGCCGCTGGTCCATGGTTGCTGATCGGGGGGGCAGCCGGCTGCACATTGGCGGCCATCGGGCTCAGGCTGGCGGCGTTCGGCCAGTCGCACCGGGCGGCCTTCCGGCTGGAACTGCTGTTGCGCCGGCGGCTGGCGGCCCATGTCGCCACCCTGCCGATGGGCCGGGTGCAGCAGGTCGGCGCGGCCGCGATCGCCAAGGTGATGCAGGATGACGTGAAGGCGCTGCATGTCTTCGTCGCCGACGCGACACCGCTCTATGCGCGCGCGGTGGTGATGCCGGCGGCGACGGCGGTGGTGCTGGCCGCGCTCGACTGGCGTCTCGCCGCGGCGGCGCTGGCGGTGGCGGCTGCCGGCATCGCGGTGATGGCGGTCGCCATGCGCGACGGCGGCGCGCTGATCCGCGCCTATCATGCCGCGCGGGAGCGGGTGTCGGCGGCGGTGATCGAGTTCGTGCAGGCCATGCCGGTGGTGCGCACATTCGACAGCGGCCATGCCAGTTTCGGCCGCTATCAGCGGGCGCTGGATGCCTATCTTGCGATGCTGGTGCTGTGGTATCGCCGCTCGGGGCTGGCGGCACGGGCCTCGCTCGCCATCCTAGCGCCGCTGCCGACGCTTGCCGCCCTGCTGGCCGTGGGCCTGTGGACGGGGGCGGGCGACGATCAGGGGCGGTGGCTCGCGGCCTTGCTGACCGGCACCGGCATGGCCGAGGCGATGATGCCGGCCATGGCGCTGCGCGACATGGTCGCCCGCGCCGGCCTCGCCGCCGCCCGCATCGCCGAGATAATGGCCGAGCCGGCCATGGCCGTCCCCGACCCCGCCAGTCAGGCGGTGCCGCAGGGGCTGGATCTGTGCTTCCAGAATGTGGGCTTCCGCTATGCCGCCGACGAGCCGCCGGTGATCGAGGATCTGAGCGTCACTATCCCCGCCGGCAGCGTCACCGCCCTGGTCGGCCCGTCGGGGGCCGGCAAGAGCACGATTGCAGCCCTGCTCTGCCGCTTCCACGACGTCACTGCCGGCCGGATCACCATTGGCGGCGTCGACCTGCGCGATCTGCCGCCCGACCGGCTGGCAGAACTGGTCGGCTTCGTGTTTCAGGACAGCTTTCTGTTCGCCGGCAGCATTGCCGACAACATCCGCCTGGGCCGGCCCGACGCGCCGATGACGGCGGTGATCGATGCCGCCCGCGCCGCCCGCGCCCATGAGTTCATCATCGGGCTGCCGCAGGGGTATGACACGCGGGCGGGCGATCGCGGCGTGTTCCTGTCAGGGGGGGAGCGGCAGCGGATCACCATCGCCCGTGCCCTGCTGCTCGACCGGCCGATCCTGGTGCTGGACGAGCCGACCGCCTTCGCCGATGCCGGGAATGAAGCCGCGCTGATGGCGGGGCTGGCAGCGCTGATGCATGACCGCACGGTGATCGTGGTGGCCCATCGCCTGTCGACCATCCGGGATGCCGACCGCATCCTGGTGCTCGATCATGGCCGGCTGGTCGAGGCCGGCAGCCATGAGGCCCTGCTGGATCGGAGCGGGCTCTATGCCCGGCTGTGGCGCGCCCATGAACGGGCGCGGGGTTGGACCATCGGCGGGCACCGCCACGGAGAAGCGGTATGACCAGACCCACCGGATCGGACGGGATCGGCAGCGGTGTGGTGCCGCTGCGGCACACGCTCGGCCGGCTGTTCGCGGCGATGGGGCCGCATGCCCCGGCCCTGCGCCGGGCGCTGGCCGGGCTGGTAGCTGCGGCGGCGGTTCAGGGGGCGGCGCTCGCCCTGCTGGCACCCCTGCTGCACGTGGCGCTGGGCGATGGCGGGGCCGGTGCGGCGGCACCCTGGTTTGCCGGGTTCTGCGGGTTGGCGGGGCTTGCCGCCGTGCTGCGCTGGCGGGCCCAGAGCTTCGATTACGATGGCGACATGGCCCGTGCCACCCATGATCTGCGCACCCGCCTGGGTGACCAGTTGCGCCGGATGCCGCTCGACCGGCTTCACGACCGGCGGTCGGGCGAGGTAAACGCCGCCCTGCTCGGCAATGTCGACGAGACCCTGCATTATGTGCTGACAGTGGCGAACCTGCTGGCTCAGGCCGTGGTGACGCCGGTCGTGGCGGCGGCGGGCCTTGCCTTTGCCGACTGGCCGGTGGCGCTGGCGCTGGCGGCGGTGTTTCCGCTGATCCTGGCCCTGACCCGCTGGCGGCGGCCGGGCCAGGGCGCCCAGATGGATCGTCTGGCCGATGCCCATGCCCGGACCAATGCCGATATCGTGGAGTATCTCCAGGGGCTGGCGGTGCTGCGCCAGGCGGGCCGTGCGGGCGCGCGGGCGGCGGCGCTCGATGACGGGTTCACCCGGCTGGAGGCAGTGCAGGTGGCGGATCATCACCGGGCCATGGCGCCGAACCTGACGGTCGCGACCGCGGTTGAACTGGCCCTGCTCGCCGTTGGCGGTTTCGGCATCTGGCGGGTCACCGCCGGGCTGCTCGATCCGGCGGTGCTGGCGGCGGTGCTGGTGGTGACCGTGCGCTTCGCCGAACCGCTGGCCACCGTCACCGCCTATACCGTGGTGATCGCTCTGATCGAGGCGGCACTGGTCCGGATCGAGGCGCTGATGGCGGTGCCGCCGCTGCCGGCACCGGAGCGGCCATTGCGGCCGGCGCGGTTCGATGTCCGCTTCGATGCGGTCACCTTCGCCTATGGTGGCGGCGGCCAAAGTGACCGCATGCATGCACCCGCGTTGCGTGCCGTCTGTGCGCATCTGCCCGAACGCAGCCTGACCGCCCTGGTCGGGCCATCGGGGGCCGGCAAGACCAGCATGGCGCGGCTGATCCAGCGTCATGGCGATGTGATGGCCGGGCGGGTTGCGATCGGCGGTGTCGATGTTCGCGACATCGCGCCCGATCATCTCGACAGCCTGGTGTCGGTCGTTTTCCAGACCGTTTATCTGTTCGACGATACGGTGCTGGCCAATATCCGCATGGGCCGGCCCGGCGCCGATGATGCGGCGGTGCTGGCCGCGGCCCGCGCCGCCCAGTGCGACGGCTTCATCGACCGTCTGCCCGCCGGCTGGCAGACCCGGCTTGGCGAGGGCGGCGCCCGGTTGTCGGGCGGAGAGCGCCAGCGCATCGCCATCGCCCGCGCGCTGCTCAAGGACGCACCGATCGTGATCCTGGACGAGCCGACCGCGGCGCTCGATACCGAGAGCGAGGTGGCGGTTCAGGCGGCGATCGACGCGCTGCTGCGCGACCGCACGGTCATCGTCATCGCCCACCGGCTGTCGACCATCGCCGGCGCCGACCAGATCCTGGTGCTGGAGGCAGGCCGGGTGGTGCAGCGGGGCCACCATGACACGCTTCTGGCGGTGCCGGGGCGCTATCGCGACCTGTGGCGGGCCTCGACCGGTCCCGACTGACCGGCTGCGACATCGCGCCAGAAAAAAACGGCCGGCCCTGTTTGCGGGGCCGGCCGTTTCATCTGTCGGTGGATATCGTCCGGCCTCAGCGGCGGACAACCATCCGTCCCGCCTCAGCGGCGGGCAATCATCATCTTCTTGATCTCGGCGATCGCCTTCGCCGGGTTCAGGCCCTTGGGGCAGGTCTTGGTGCAGTTCATGATCGTGTGGCAGCGATACAGCCGGAAGGGGTCTTCCAGGTTGTCGAGCCGGTCGCCGGCATCCTCGTCGCGGCTGTCGGCCAGCCAGCGATAGGCCTGAAGCAGAATGGCGGGGCCCAGATAGCGTTCCGGGTTCCACCAATAGCTGGGGCAACTGGTCGAGCAGCAGGCGCACAGAATGCACTCATACAGCCCGTCGAGCGCCTCGCGCTCTTCCGGGGTCTGGAGCCGTTCGCGCGCCGGTGCCGGGCTCTGGCTGCGCAGCCAGGGCTTGATCGACGCATATTGCGCATAGAAGTTGCTCATGTCGGGGACAAGATCCTTCACCACCTGCATATGGGGCAGGGGGTAGACCTTGACCTCGGCCTTCACGTCTTCCATCGGCTTCAGGCAGGCCAGCGTGTTCGTGCCGTCGATGTTCATCGCGCACGAGCCGCAGATGCCTTCACGGCATGACCGGCGGAAGGTCAGCGTGGGGTCGACTTCGTTTTTGATCTTGATCAGCGCGTCCAGAACCATCGGTCCGCAGTGATCCAGATCCACCTCATAGGTGTCCACCGACGGCGTCTCGCCGCTGTCGGGGTTCCAGCGATAGATCTTGAATACCTTGATGTTCTGGGCGCCGTCCGCCTTGTAGGTCTTGCCCTGGCGGATCTGCGAATTCTTGGGAAGGCGGAATTCAGCCATCGCTCGTCTCGTCCTCAGTCGCGGTGGGTCGATGAATGGCTGCGCGTCAGTAGACGCGTGCCTTCGGCGGGAACACCTCGACCTCGTTGGTCAGCGTCGTCATATGCACCGGGCGATAGTCGAAGGAGACCTCGCCGGCATCGGTGCAATATGCGACCGTGTGCTTCATCCAGTCCTTGTCGTCGCGGTCGGGATAATCCTCGCGGGCATGGGCGCCCCGGCTTTCCGGCCGGTTGGCGGCGCCGGCGATGGTGACCAGCGCCTGCCCCAGAAGATTGTCCAGTTCCAGCGTCTCGACCAGATCCGAGTTCCAGATCAGCGAGCGGTCGGTGACCCGGATATTGTCGCGTTGGTCATAGATCTTATGCATCTCGGCCAGGCCACCATCCAGCACCTCGCCGGTGCGGAACACCGCGCAGTTGTTCTGCATGGTGCGCTGCATCTCATCGCGCAGCTCGGCGGTCGAGACCGTGCCGTTGGCGTGACGCAGCTTGTCGAAGCGGGCGATCGCGCGCTCGGATGCGCTGGGGCCAAGCGCCTTGTGGCTCTGGCCGGGGGTGACGATCTCGGCGGCGCGGATCGCGGCCGCGCGGCCGAACACCACCAGATCGAGCAGCGAGTTCGAGCCCAGGCGGTTGGCGCCATGCACCGACACGCAGGCCGCCTCGCCGATCGCCATCAGACCGGGCACCACCGCATCGGGGTTGTCGCCGTCGGGGCGAACCACCTCGGTGCGGAAATTGGTCGGGATGCCGCCCATGTTGTAATGCACGGTCGGCAGCACCGGGATCGGCTCACGCGTCACATCCACCCCTGAGAACACCTTGGCGGTCTCGGCGATGCCCGGCAGGCGCTGGTGGATGATGTCGGGATCCAGATGTTCCAGATGCAGATGGATATGGTCGTTGCGCTTGCCGACGCCACGGCCCTCGCGGATCTCGATGGTCATGGCGCGGCTGACCACGTCGCGCGAGGCCAGATCCTTGGCCGACGGCGCATAGCGCTCCATGAAGCGCTCGCCGTTGGAATTGGTGAGATAGCCACCCTCGCCGCGCACGCCCTCAGTGATCAGGCAGCCGGCGCCATAGATGCCGGTCGGGTGGAACTGCACGAACTCCATGTCCTGCAAAGGCAGGCCGGCGCGCAGCACCATGGCATTGCCGTCGCCGGTGCAGGTATGGGCCGAGGTGCACGAGAAATAGGCCCGGCCATAACCGCCGGTGGCGATGACCACCAGATGCGAGCGGAAGCGGTGCAGGATGCCGGTGGCCAGATCCCAGCTCATCACGCCGCGGCAGGCGCCTTCGTCGTCCATGATCAGGTCGAGCGCGAAATGCTCGATGAAGAACTCGGCGTCGTTCTTCAGCGCCTGCTGATACAGGGTGTGCAGGATGGCGTGGCCGGTACGGTCGGCGGCGGCGCAGGTGCGCTGGGCGCGGCCCTCGCCGAAGCGGGTGGTCATGCCGCCGAACGGACGCTGATAGATCTTGCCTTCATCGGTGCGCGAGAACGGCACGCCGAAATGCTCAAGCTCGATGATCGCGGGGATCGCCTCGCGGCACATATATTCGATGGCGTCCTGGTCGCCCAGCCAGTCCGACCCCTTGACGGTGTCGTACATGTGCCAGCGCCAGTCATCCTCGCCCATGTTGCCAAGCGCCGCCGAGATGCCGCCCTGGGCCGCGACCGTGTGGCTGCGGGTGGGGAACACCTTGGTGATGCAGGCGGTCTTCAGCCCCTTGGCGGCCATGCCCATGGTGGCGCGCAGGCCGGCGCCGCCGGCGCCGACGACCACGATGTCGTATTCATGGTCGATGATCTTGTAAGCCGTGGTCATTGCGTTCAGCCTCCGAAGGCAAGCTTGAGCACGGAGACGACGCAGGCGAGGCCGACGATGATGACCGCGAAGGTCATGGCCGTCAGCGACGCGACCTTGACCGCCTCGTTGTGCACGTAATCCTCGATCACGACCTGAAGCCCGAGCTTGGCATGCCAGAACAGCGCCACCAGGAAGGCGATCATCAGCGCGGCCGAGACCGGCGACGACAGCCAGCCCACGATCTCCAGCCGTCCGGCGCCGAGATGGGCGATGATCGAAATCACGAACCACAAGGTCAGCGGCACCATGGCGGCGGCGGTCACCCGCTGCATCCACCAGTGATGAACACCTTCTTTCGCCGAACCCAGCCCGCGGGCGCGGGCAAGCGGATTGCGCAAGCTCATCTTGATCGTCCTCAAACCAGCCGCAGTATCTGCAGTCTTTTGTCACCCGGCAGCCATGCCCGTCATCCACGGGGTCCGGCGTGTCACGAACCTCGTGCGGTCAGACCGCGAGACCGATGATCCAGGCGATCAGCGTCAGCGCGACGGTGGCCACCAGCACGATGCGGCCCATCTTCTCCGCCGTCTTGATGTCGAAGCCGTGGCCGGTATCCCAGACCAGATGCCGGATGCCGTTCGCCAGGTGATAGAACAGGCACAGCGTCCAGCCGAACATCACCAGCATGCCGAACCACGAGCCGAAAAAGCCCTGCGCGGTTTCAAAGGCGCCGGCGCTGGTCGCGGCGGCAATCAGCCACCAGGCGAGCAACAGGGTGCCGACACTCAACACCACGCCAGTTGCGCGGTGCGAGATCGACATGAGCGCCGTCATAGGCAGGCGATAGACCTGCAAATGCGGCGAAAGCGGTCGGTTGTCGGTCTTGGCCATGGGCTTCTAGAACCTGCACTCCAGGGGCTCATCCTGGTCCGGCGGGGCCGCCGGCCAGGTGGCTCAACGTTTACGGCTTGAAAACGCACGCCTTTCGTCACGCCGTACTGAATAGGCCCAGCCGCCGCCCAAGTCAACGAAAGCCCGGCAAAAGCGGCGCCGGCCGGGGCATATCCCCCGATGCCGGTTACCGCCGCGCCGATTGTGGACCTGGGCCGCGGGCTGTCTCAGCCACGGCGTGGCATCAGCACGGTGTAATCTAGATCAAGAACCACATCGGACAGATATTTTCCGTCGGAATCTTTCAGCGGCCAGTCGGCGGCCGCCCGGTTCTTGACCGCAATAAGACGCAGTCTCAATGCACCCAGATCGCCGCGGCCGGGCATCGGCTCGGCCGACAGCACTTCCGACCAGGCATGGATGGTGTCGCCGGCGAAGGTGGGGTTGGCGTGGCTGCCGCCATTGATCGCGGCGATCCGGACCACATTGGCCAGACCGTTGAAGCTCAGCGCCCGCGCCATGCTGATGATGTGGCCGCCATAGATCAACCGCCGGCCGAAGCGGTTCTGCCCGGCTTCCATCTGGTTGAAATGGACCTTGGCAGTGTTCTGATACAGCCGGGTGGCCAGCATGTGCTCGGCCTCCTCGATCGTCATGCCGTCGACATGGTCGATCCGCTCGCCGGGCTGGTAATCCTCGAAGCAATGCGGCTCGCCCGACAGCGCCAGATCGAAACCGCGCGCGTCCAGGCCCTGCGGCACCACCAGATCGGCGGTGGCGACGGTGGCGGAGATGTCGGTGGGGGGGCAGTTATGGGTGGCGGCAATGTCGGTGCCGGGCGCGCGGCGGCGCACCATCACCCAGCGCACGTAATCCAGCACCATCTGCCCATGCTGGTTGGTGCCGGTGGACCGCACCCAGACCACGCCGGTCTGGCCGTTGGCATTGGGCTTCAGGCCGATGACGGTTGACGTGGTGGCCAGCGTATCGCCGGGAAACACCGGCACGCCGAAGCGGCCGCCGGCATAGCCCAGATTGGCGACCGCGTTCAGCGACACATCGGGCACGGTCTTGCCGAACACGATGTGGAACACCAGCAGATCGTCGATCGGCGCCTGGTCCAGCCCCAGGCCGCAGGCGAATTCCGCCGAGGAATTCACCGCGAAACGGGTGCCGTAGAGGGCGGTATACAGCGACTGGTCACCGGTGGTGACGGTGCGCGGGGTGGCATGGGTGATGGTCTCGCCGAGGGTGAAATCCTCGAAGAACCGGCCGGAATTGGTTTTCTGTGCCATCAGGCGCCGTCCTCAACCCAGGGCCTTGATCTGCTCGGCCATGTCGAGCATGCGCCGGGCAGCCACCACGTGCAGGTTCTCGACCAGCTTGCCGTTGACCACGACCACGCCCTTGCCCTCGGCCATCGCGGCGTCATAGGCGGCGATGATCTTGTGGGCCTGGGCCAGATCGTCCGCGCTGGGGCCGAAGGCCTCGTTGGCGGCGTCGAGCTGCTTGGGATGGATCAGGGTCTTGCCGTCCATGCCGAGCTCGGCGCCCTGGCGGCAGACCCGGGCGAAGCCCTCGGCATCGTCGAGGTCCAGATGCACGCCGTCCATGATCGCCAGATCGAAGGCGCGGCCGGCCAGGACGCACAGCGACAGGCTGGCGAGGAACGGCAGGCGTTCCGGCGTATGGGCGCAGTGCAGATCCTTGGCCAGATCCGACGTGCCCAGCACCAGCCCGGCCATGCGCGGGGTGGCGCCGGCCACCTCTTCGGCGCGCAGGATGGCAAGCGGGGTTTCCATCATCACCCACAGCTTCAGATCGTCGGGGGCGCCGGCATCGCGCAGCACCGCTTCGGCCTGCCGCACGCCCTCGGCGCCCTCGACCTTGGGGATCAGCACGCCGTCGGCGCCGCTTTTGGCGGCCGCGACCAGATCGGCATGGCCCCAGGGGGTGGTCAGCGCGTTCACCCGCATGATCAGCTCGCGATTGCCATAGCCGCCCTCGGCCAGTGCCGCGACGACATTGGTGCGCGCGGCCTCCTTGGCATCGGGGGCGCAGCTGTCCTCAAGATCCAGGATCAGCGCATCGGCGGCCAGGCTGCGGGCCTTGTCGAGCGCGCGGGTGTTGGCGCCCGGCATGTACAGCATACTGCGGCGGGGGCGATTGGTCTTGGCCATGACGAGACATCCGAAGCTTGAGGTGAGACGGCACCCGCGGTCCGGCAGGCGGATTGCCGCGCGCCCGACCAGAACGGTTCGCGCGGACTATAAACCAGCTTGCGGCATCGCGAAAGCATTGCGCCGGACCGTACCGCGGCGCAATAAAGTTGCTGATGAGCCTGTTGCAGAATGGGCTCCAACCCTGTCGATGTCCGCTTGCCCCCGCGCTGCGGGGCTGATTCCCTCGGGTGAGGTG
>NZ_BMDZ01000059.1 GCF_014636235.1 Tistrella bauzanensis | reverse complement strand
TGACCCCGTCTGCGAGGCTGCATAGCCTCATCAACCAGCGACGTCCGCCGAGCCCTTTTCAACATCGGGCGGGACATCCCCAGAGATTCCGATCACCGCGTTAACCTGAACTCGTTGCCCTGGCCATATCGGGCCGTTATGGTTAATTTTCGGCATTGCACAGCCATGTGGGAACAATTCTTTTCATAAACGACCTAGTGGATTGATCGGATCAAAAGAGTCCGAATTGGGTTTCCCATGCACATGCTGGCATGCGAGCCTGTCGCATGCGCAGCGATATTTCCTTCACCGTGTCTCCCGGCGACCGGCAGCGGTTGCGCGCCATCGTCGCGGACCCGATGAGCCCGCAAAAGCACGTCTGGCGGGCGCGGATCGTTCTTCTGAGCGGCGAGGACCTGGGCACTTCGGCAATCATGGCAGCGACGGCGACGTCCAAGACCTGTGTCTGGCGCTGGCAGGAGCGGTTCATGCACGAGGGCGTCGATGGTCTGCTTCGCGACCGATCCCGTCCGCCCGGAAAGGCGCCGGTCCCGCCGGAGCGTGTCGCCGAGATCATCCGCCTGACGCAGGCGCCGCCGCCGCACGAGGCGACCCACTGGACGCTGGGCGCGATGGCCAAGGTCGCCGGCATCGCGGCCTCGACGGCGCAAGGCATCTGGAAGGCCCACGGTCTCAGCCCGCACCGCTGGCGGCAGTTCAAGCTCTCCAACGATCCGAAATTTGCCGACAAGCTCACGGCCATCGTGGGCTTGTATGTCGATCCGCCGGCCCATGCGGTGGTGCTTTCGGTCGACGAGACGTCGCAGATCCAGGCCCTCGACCGCACCCAGCCCGGCTTGGCCCATGAAGAAGGGCCGGGCCGGCACGATGACCCACGATGACAAGCGTCACGGCACGAAGACGCTCTTTGCAGCCCTCAACGTGCTCGACGGCACGGTCATCGCCCAGAACATGCAGCGCCATCGCCATCAGAAGTTCATCCGCTTTTTCAAAGAGCATTGAGCGCGAGGTGCCGGCTGACAAGGCCATCCACGTGATCCTCGACAATTATGCCGCCCACAAGCAGGAGAAAGACCGCGCCTGGCTCGCCCGCCACCCGCGTTGGACCTCCCACTTCACACCCACGTCGAGTTCCTGGCTCAATGCCGTCGAGGGCTTCTTCGCCAAGCTCACCCGGCGCAGGCTCAAGCACGGCGTCTTTTGCTCCGTCGTCGACCTGCAGGCCGCAATCAACCGCTTCGTCAGCGAATACAATGCCTCGAAGCCGGGGGCGAGGCGTTTGGCGATGCCTGGCCGCCTGACGGATCGGTTCCGGCCTATTTGAACAGGTCGTTGAGGTTGCCACCGGGGATCTTGGCCGCGGTGGGCGGCGCCACCTCGATCTGCACCGATGCCGGGTCGACGAGAAATTCCGTCGTCGATTGGAGCACCAGCCCGGGAAAGGCCATGACCAGCGCGAGGACGATGGCGTTGATCGCGATGAAGGCGAGTGCTCCGAGATAGATCTCGGATGTCGCAATGCCGGTCCGGGTGTCGTCGGCGCCGAGGCGGCGCCGTGGTGCGACCGAGCGCAGATAGAACAGAGCGAAGCCGAAGGGCGGGGTCAGGAACGAGGTTTGCAGGTTGATCGAGATCAGGATCGCGAACCAGACCAGATCGATGTCGAAGGCCATCGCCGTCGGGATCAGAAGCGGGATCACGATGAAGGCGATCTCGAAGAAGTCGAGGAAGCAGCCGAGGACGAAGATCACCACCATGCAGAAGATGATGAAGCCGATCCGTCCGCCCGGCAGCGACGACAGGATGTCGTGCAGCCATGCATCGCCGTCGAGGCCGTAGAAGGTCAGGCTGAAAACCCGCGCGCCGATCAGGATGAACATGACGAAGGCCGCGAGGCGGGCGGTGGTCTCCACGGCGTCGAGCAGCACCGGGACGGTGAGCCGCCGCTTGATCAGCGCGATCGCCAGTGCGCCGACAGCACCCATCGATCCGCTCTCCGTGGGCGTCGCGATGCCGAGAAAGATGGTGCCGAGGACGAGGAAGATCAGGCCCAGCGGCGGCACCAGCGCGAACACGGCCTGGCGCGCCAGCGGCGTGAGCAGGTGCTGCCCGGTCGCCACGTCGGCAAGCGCGATCGCAAGCACGAAGACGCCGCCGGCGGTTGCCGCGGCAACGAGCCGGGGCTCGTCGCGGAGCCCCGCGAACCCGACATGGTAGAGTGCGATCGCAAGCAGGGTTGCGGCGGCGAACACGCCGATCAGGGCCAGGTAATCCGCCGGGCGCGTCTGGTTGCCGGCAATGGCGGGCATCAGCCGGGGAAACAGAACCGCCAGGGCCGCGATATAGGCGAGATAGAGCCCGACCATCAGCGCGCCGGGCACGATCGCGCCGAGATAGATGTCGCTCACCGGCTGGCCGAGCTGGTCGGCCATCACGATAAGCACAAGGGAGGGCGGAATGATCTGGGACAGTGTGCCGGAGGCGGTGACCGCGCCGGCCGCCACCGAGGGGCTGTAACCGTTGCGGAGCATGATCGGCAGCGAGATCAGGCCCATGGTCAGAACCGAGGCGGACACAACGCCGGTGGTGGCGGCAAGCAGCGTGCCCACCAGGATGACCGCGTAACAGAGACCGCCGCGTACTTTGCCGAACAGGCGCCCGACGACGTCGAGAAGATCCTCGGCGATCCCGGACTTCTGCAGCACGGCGCCCATCAGGGTGAAGAACGGGATGGCGAGCAGCGTGTCGTTGCTCAGTGTTCCGTATACCCGGTCGGGCAGCGCCTGCAGCAGCGACCAGGACAGCGAGATCGTGTCGGGTGCGAGGTGGGACAGCTCGACGCCGATGGCGAAGAAGAGGAGGCCACCCGCCGCCAGCGTGAAGGCGACGGGGTAGCCCAGCAGCAGCAGCCCCATCACCGTGATGAACATGATGGGAGCGATGTTCTCTGCAATCAGCGCAAGCATCGGGCCTCGCAGACGGTGTGAAGGCGTGGGCGCCGGCGCCCGATCACGGCGCGTCCTCTGAAATCGGACCCTCGGCGATCTTGCGGATGATGGTGGCGATGGCCTGCAACGCCAGGGCCACGAAACCTGCGAGCACCACGGCACGCATCGGCCAGATGAGCAGGCCGCCGGCGTTCAGGGACACCTCGTTCTGCGCGAACGAGCGTGCGAAATACGGATAGCTCAGCCAGACCATGACCACAGTGAAGGGAAGCAGCATCACAATGTGGCAGGTGACGTCGATCCAGTGGCGGAGCCTGAGCGGGAACCGGCTGGAGAGGATGTCGATGCGGACATGCTCGTTGCGCTGGAGCGTCCATGCGGCGGCGAGCATCACCACCGTCGCGAACAGATACCACTGGAGTTCCAGCATGCCGTTGGACGACAGGCTGAATGCCTTGCGGGAGATCGCGTTTCCCGCGCTGACGAACACGGCCGCCAGGGTCATCCAGGCCGAGATCCGGCCGATCAGCCGGTTTGACGCATCGATCACCCGTATGACGGCCGGAATGCGGGCGTTGGCCATCGCTCAATCCAGCCCGGGCATGCCGACATAGCCGGGCAGCGCCTTCACGCGCGCCACCCAGGCTTTCACATGCGGTGTCGGGTCCAGGCTGAGCCGGGCATCGCCGCAGAGTGCGACATAGGGGAAGCAGGCGAGGTCGGCGATGCTGGGCCGGACGACCAGCCATTCCCGGCAGGCGAGATGGCTGTCGAGCACGGCGAGCACCCGTGCGCACCGGGCGTTCAGGGCCTGGATGTCGCCATCCTCGCCGATCAGGTGGTAGAGGCGCGCCGGCTGCAGGCTGGTCGCGATCGGAAGGGCCGCGAAGGCCAGCCACCGGACCACCTGAGCGGCGTCCGGGGCGTCGATCGGAAACCAGTCCGGCCCGTATTTTCGGGCGAGGTAGACCAGGATCGCCTGACTGTCCGGGATGATCTCCATGCCGTCTTCCAGCACCGGGATCTCAAGCAGCGGGTTCAGGCGTTCGAAGCCGACACCGATATGGGCATGGTTGACGACGTCGATGAAACGCGTCTCCACGTTCAGCCCGAGCATCGACAGGAGCATGCGGACCTTGTGGCAATTGCCGGAAAGGGGATGGTCGTAGAGGATCATGGGCACCGGCTCCACCAGGGAAAGCGCGCCGCGCGGGGGTAATCGCCCGGGCGGCGGGCAACGGCCTTCGTTCACGCGTTCAGATGCAGGAATGGCGGCGGCCAACCGTGTGGACGAATGGCCGCCGGGCCGGAGGAAGCCGGGCCAGCGGACGCCTAGCGGCCTCGGTTGGCGACGATGAAGCTCTCGGCCGCGAAGTCGTTCACCGAGCCCCAGAGCAGTTGTTCGTCGAGGAACGCCTTCCATGCCGTGTGGACGCGGCCGAAGGTCTCGTCCGTCGCCGCCTGGTCGGCGAGAAGCCGGGCAGTGGCGGTCTGCATCGCCGTCATGATTTCCGGCGTCCATGACTTCAACTGCACGCCGCTGGCGACCAGGCGACGCAGCGCCCCGATGTTGCGCTGGTCGTATTTGGCGAGCATGTCGGTATAGGATTCCGAGCAGGCGCTTTTCAGGATCTGCTGGAAGGTGGCCGGCAAGGCTGCGTAAGCTTGGCTGTTGGCGAGGAAGCAGAGCGACGCCCCAAGCTCCAGGACACCAGGGCCGTAATAGTATTTCGCGACCTTCTGGAAGCCGAGTTTCTCGTCGTCATAGGGGCCGACGAACTCCACGGCGTCGAGGGTGCCGCGCTCCAGCGCCGAATAGAGATCGGACCCGGGGATCTGTTGGGGCACGGCCCCGAGGGCGGCGTAGATCTGGCCAAGATAGCCGGCGGCACGGATCCGCAGGCCTTTCAGGTCGTCGACGCTCTCGATCGGCTTGCGGAACCAGCCGCCCATCTGGGCGCCGGTGTTGCCGCAGGGGAACTGTACCGCGTTGAACTGGTCGTAAAGCCCGGCCATCAGGTCGTTGCCGCCGCCATATTGCATCCAGGCCATGTGCTGGCGCGGGGTCATGCCGAACGGCACGCCGGTGTCGAATACCAGGGCAGGCATCTTGCCGAGATAGTAGAATCCGGCGGTGATGCCGCATTCCACCGTGCCGGCCTGCACGCCGTCGAGGATGCCCAGCGGCGGCACGATCTCGCCGGCCGCATAGGGCGTGATCTCAAACTGGCCGTCGGTCATCGTGGCGACCCGCTCGGCGATGAAGGCGCCGGCGCCGTACACCGTGTCGAGCACCTGCGGGAAGGAGGACGGCATCCGCCACCGCACCTTGGTTTGTGCCCGGGCGATCGC
Source organism: Tistrella bauzanensis (assembly GCF_014636235.1). Taxonomy (NCBI): domain Bacteria; kingdom Pseudomonadati; phylum Pseudomonadota; class Alphaproteobacteria; order Geminicoccales; family Geminicoccaceae; genus Tistrella; species Tistrella bauzanensis. The sequence goes on along the minus strand of NZ_BMDZ01000059.1, from coordinate 28,306 downwards.
GGGGGCGGCGAGCGCGCCGCCGGCTACGGTCGCGGCGAGGGCGCCCTTCAAGACGTCCCGTCGGTGCATGTTCAGCCCTCCGCTCTGGCATATTTGCTTATGAGGCAAATTGTTGCCTTTTGAACAAATCAATGTCAACAGCGATCTCGACCCGAATTAAAGACCTGATCATGTGCGATTCGAATGAGGGGCGCCTATGGCATGCGGGTGGACAGACAGAAGGCAATACCCCATAGTCGTCACTCAATAGGCAACATGTTGCCTCTCTCGATGGTCTGATCAGAGAGGCCGTTGCCGCGACTGGGGAGCGAATTTATGGGGGCTGTCGTCGGGCTGCATCTGGCGCCGCGATCCTTCCTGCCAATGAAGGCGCAAGAGGAACTTGTGCTCGTGGCCGGCAAGGGGATCGTCGGCGACCGATACGAGAAGGGCGAGGGGTTCTATTCTGACCGTCCGGAGGAGGGCCGCCAGGTCACCCTGTTCGAGGTGGAAACACTGGAGGCGCTTGAGCGCGACCATAGGATCCGCATGACGATGGGCGATCACCGGCGCAACATCACCACCCGGGACGTGCCGCTCAACCATCTGGTCGGGCGCCGGTTTCGGATCGGCGGCGCGCTGCTCGAAGCCACCCGCCTCGCAACGCCGTGCCGGCATATCGAGCAGATCACCGGCCTTGAGGTCTTCACGCCGCTGCTGAACCGCAGCGGTCTTCACGCCAGAATTCTGATCGGCGGCACCGTCCGCATGGGTGACGTCGTGGAGATCCTCACATGAAGCTCATCCATCACGTCACCACGACCGTCGTGGACATCCGTCGCGAGACACCGCGGATCACGGTCTATGAACTGGCCGACCCCGATGGCTGGGATCTGCCGCCCTTCACGCCGGGATCTCATATCGACGTGTTCCTCGACGATCGCACAGCGCGCCAGTATTCGCTGTGCGGACCGGGCAGCCGCCCGGACCGCTATCGGATCGCGGTTCAGCGGGAGGATGCCGGACGCGGCGGCTCTCGGGCCATCCATGAGGGCTGGACGCTGGGGACGATCGTGCCGGTCTCGCTGCCCCGCAACACGTTTCATATGGGCGATGGTCATATGGGCGACGGCGCGGCACACCGGATCCTGGTGGCGGGCGGCATCGGCATCACGCCGATCATTGCGATGGCCGAGGCGCTTGCCGGCAGTGGTGCGCGCTTCGAGCTTCACTATGCCGCGCGGTCTCCCGAGGAGGCGGCCTTCCGCGATGCGCTTGAGAATGGGCCGTTTTCCGATCGGGTGACGTTTCACTATAGCAATGGCCACGACGGCAAGGGCAATGGCGGCAAAAGGGCCGGCCGGCTCGACCTGCCGGGACTCCTTGCAGCGGCCGCGCCCGGCACGCACACTTATATCTGCGGGCCGAAGCCGATGATCGACGAGGCCAGGGACGTCGCCGAAGCGACCGGCCGCGACGACATCCACCTGGAGCAGTTCGGGGCGCATGCCACGATCACGCCCGGGGCCGAGACGGCCTATGTCGTCGATCTGGCCCGCAGCGGCGGCAGCGTCGAGGTCGCCGTCGGACAGACGATGCTGGACGCCTTGCGTCAGGCCGGGGTCGAGATCGAGGCGTCCTGCCATGCGGGCGTCTGCACATCCTGCAAGACGCGCTATCTCGCGGGGTCGCCCCTGCACAAGGATCTGGTGATGTCGCCCGCGGACCGACGGGAATTCGTGACACCCTGCGTCTCTGAAGTCATGGGTGCCCGCATCGTCCTCGATCTCTAGAGCAGATCCCGATCAGGTGGAACCACCTGATCGGGTAAAGATGCTCGACAAACTAATAACTTAGAGTGATTTTCCTGAACCGGATGACGCGAAAATCACTCTAGATCGTCGATGGTCCGGCATATGGCGGACCGGGCATATCAGGCGGGGTCAATGACCAAGGCAGTCCGGCTTCATCGAAGCCATCCGGATGGGGAGCGTTAAGAGATGACCAGGCACACCTTGCATGTCGACCGGACCATTCGTCTGGCCGATGCCGCCCATGAAGGGCATAACCGGTGGCATCCGGACATCAAGCCGATGGCATGCGTGCGCGATGGCGACGAAGCCGAAATCCACACCCGGGATTCGTTCGATTGCCAGATCTGCCGGTCGATGACCGGCGCGGACCTTGCCGGCGTGAGCATCGGTCGCGCACATCCTCTGACGGGTCCGGTCTTCGTCGAAGGGGCGATGCCGGGCGATCTGCTGGCGGTGGATATCCTTGATGTTCGCTCCCACAACGAGGGGTTCACCGTGATCGCGCCGGGCTTCGGCTTCCTGCGCGACCGGTTCACGGCGCCACATCTCGTTCATTGGGAGATGGCCGACGGCTATGCCACATCGCCGCAGATGCCGGGTGTGCGGATCGAGGGCAATCCCTTCTTCGGCGTGATGGGGCTTGCGCCGTCCAAAGCGCTTCTTGCCACCATCCTTGAGCGCGAGCAGCGCCTGCACGACAAGGGCGGCGCCGTCTTTCTGCCCGATCCGGATGGTGCGGTGCCGGCCTTCGACGACGCTTTGCGCACGATCCCGCCCCGCGAGATGGGCGGCAATCTCGACATCAAGCAACTCACCAAAGGGACAACGGTCTATCTGCCGGTCTATGCGGAGGGAGGGCTGTTTTCGGTCGGCGATGCCCATTTCGCTCAAGGCGACGGCGAATCCTGCGGCAGTGCCATCGAGACCTCCGCCATCCTGCATGCCCGCTTCAGGGTGCTGAAAGGCGAGGCGGCGCGTCGGGGGCAGAAGGATGTGTCCTTTGGCAACGAGTATGCGCCGCGGCCCCCGCTTGACCCGTCGACCCGGTTCTACGCGACCACCGGTACCTGCATTCGCGCGGATGGAGAGAACCTGTCCGAAGATCTGACGCTGGCCACCCGGAACGCGCTGTTGAACATGGTCGATCATATCTGCGACCGCTATGGCTTCACACCCGAGAACGCGATCTGTCTGGTCAGCGTCGCGGTCAATCTGAGGATCAGCCAGATCGTCGACGTGCCGAACGTCACGGTCTCGGCGTTTCTGCCGCTCGACATCTTTGATTAGCGCAGTTCATGCGCGACAACGGGCTCTCCAACCGTATCGCCGAATCCTACGACCATGCTGCAGGATGGTCAGGTGTCGCCGTCTTGATGTTCGGTACGATCGGGCAGATCGAATCCCCGCTCCCGCTTCGGCACAACATCTTTCCGACCCCGGCAAAGCCAGCAGGAACAGGGACGGCCATGTGTCGAGGCGACCTTGCCGATCGCACGTGGCGAGGGATCGCCGGTGGCAAGGCCGTGTGTCCACAGCGTCATGACCCGGCGGGCCCGCGCCTTCATCCGCTCTGCGTCCTGTCTGCGTCGCGCACGCATCGTCAGGCTCCGTTCAACCGTTTTCAGGATGCTGAAAGGCCATGGCGTCCAGGCCCCTGCACCGCCAGTCCTTATAGGCCGTTGCCCGCACAGCGAGAAGCCGTCAGCGGGCCTGGCCGGGATGTTGTGACGGCGATGCATGGCCGAACCGCATCGCCACCTTGCAGCCTTGGGCGCCGACGCGCGGCGGCGTACACAACTGCCCATGCAGCGACACAACGATCTCCGTGCCGTGCAGTGTCCAGCCCTGTGCATTGCCGCCCCATGCCACCGCGTGGCCCTTGGGGCCTGAGAGCCAGACGGTGACCGGGCACCCGGCCGAGCCGCAGAACAGGCTCCAGGCATTGACGCATTCCAGTCCGGCCAGATCCGTGACGTAATCCGGCTGCCCGTCGCCATTGAGCTCGGCTTGCGTCAGATATGGCGGATAGCCCTGCGTCACCAGACCGGCGCCGGGCATTGCCAGGCCTGACAGATTTGGCGTGCCGCCGGCATCCTTGCAGGTGGTGATGATCTCCTGCGTGACGATCCGGATGTCCGCCGGCATATCCGCGACCGCCGGATATGTTGCTGTCGTCAGACCACAGGCCAGTATAGAGACTCTGAGCCACGGTATATGCCAGTTGTGCAGGCACGCAATAGCCATTGGATCAACGCTTCCTCCGCCGCCCCGCCAGTTGCACGGCGGTGGCGATGCCGGCAAGGGTCAGGCCAAGAGCGGTGACCGCCGCCCAGCCGCCGCGGGTCCATGCCTCTGTGGCCGCGGCGGAGCCGCCGGCGCCGCCCAGGAACATGGCGCCCATGAAGATGGTGTTCAGCCGGGCCCGCGCCTGGGGCCGCAGGGCATAGATGATGTGCTGGTTCGACACCAGCGCGCTTTGCACCGCGAAGTCGAGCAGGACGACGCCGGCGATCATGCCGGCCAGATCCGACCACAGCCCGAAGATGGCCCACGATACCAGCGTCAGCCCGGCGCCGGCAAGGATGACCGGATGCGGCCCGCGGCGATCGGCGATGCGGCCGGCGATGGGGGCGGCCAGGATGCCGACGGCGCCGACCACGCCGAACAGGCCGGCGACATCGGCACCCAGGCCGAATTGCGGTGCCTGAAGGCGGAAGGCCAGGATGGTCCAGAAGGCCGAGAAGGCGGCGAACAGCAGCGCCTGGGTGATCGCCGCACGGCGCAGGGCCGGGAATTCGTGCCACAGATGCAGCAGCGACCGGATCAGTTCGCCATAGCCGAGCCCGCCGGCCGGGTGGCTCTTCGGCAGGCGGACCGCGAGCCAGCCGGCCATGCCCAGCGCCAGCGGCACCCCCAGCCAGAACATCTCGCGCCAGCCGGCATGGCTGCCGACGATGCCCGCCACCGTCCGGCTGAGCAGAACCCCGCAGAGCAGACCCGCCATCACCGTGCCGACAGCGGCGCCGCGCCGTTCGGGTGCCGCCAGATGGGCCGCGAACGGCACGATCTGCTGGGCGGCGGTTGCGGCCACGCCGATCACCAGCGATGCGATCACGATCAATCCGGCCGTGGGGGCCAGCGCCGCCGCCACCAGAGCCACCGCCAGCCCCAGGAACTGCACAACGATCAGCCGTCGCCGTTCAACCAGATCACCCAGCGGCACCAGCAGGAACAGGCCCAGCGCATAGCCAAGCTGGGTGGCGGTGGGCAGCAGGCCGATGGTGGCACCCGGAAAGTCGCCTTCCATGATGCCCAGCATCGGCTGGTTGTAATAGATATTGGCCACCGATACGCCGGCGCCGATCGCCATGGCGAGGCTGAGGCCCCGGCTGAGCACGGTGGTCGCACCCGAGGCCACCGTCCCTGTTGTTCCTGTCGTCTCTGTCATCATCGTCATCTTCCGCTTCCGGCGGCCATCGCCGCCTGTCGGATGACGATACGATCCTATCGATATAGTCCGTAGTCAGCGCCTTAAATAGGCCCGTATAGCGAAAGACGATATGATGAACCTGGCCGACGTCGCGGTTCTGGTGGAAGCGGTTCATGGCGGCAGCCTGGCAGGGGCTGCCCGTCGCCTGGGGGTGGCGCCGATGGTGGCGTCGCGGCGGCTGGCGGCGCTGGAAGACGAACTGGGCGTGCGTCTTGTTCACCGGACCACCCGCGCCCTGTCGCTGACCACCGCCGGCGCGGCGTTCTTTCCCTATGCCGAGGCGATGCTTGAGAACGAAGCCGACGGACGGGCGTCGGTCAGGCCATCGGATGCCGGCGCGTCGGGGCTGCTGCGGGTCACGGCATCGGTGCCGTTCGGCCGCAAGGTGGTGACGCCGATGATTGCTGGATTCCTGACCGCCAACCCGGAGGTGCGCGTCGATCTGCTGCTGTCGGATCGTGTGGTCGATATCGTGGCGCAGGGCATCGACCTGGCGCTGCGCATTGCGCCCTTGCGCGACAACACGCTGATTGCCCGCCGGCTGGCCCCCAATCCACGCGCGCTCTATGCCGCCCCCGGCTATGTCGCCGCCCATGGCGCGCCGGGCCGGATGGCTGATCTGGCCCGGCATGTCTGCCTTGCCCTGACCGATACCAGCCACTGGCAGTTCCAGTGCAATGGCGAGACCACACGCCAGCGGATCACGGGCCGCTTCACCGCCAGCTCGATCGATGCCCTGCACCGGGCCTGCCTCGACGGCATCGGCATCGCCCTGCTATCGGCCTGGAACACTGCCGATGATGTCGCGGCCGGCCGGCTGGTCGCGCTGCCGCTGGCCGATACCGAGCCCGAGCCCTGGGCGATCTGGGCGGTTTATCCCACCAGCCGTTTCGTGCCACCCAAGGTGCGGCTGTTCGTGGCGGCGCTGGAACGGCATCTGGCGACGGTGACAGGGCAGGGTGCGCCATGACATCCGTCCCGGCCTTCCCATGAAAGCGGGGGCCATCGTTGCCGATGGCCCCCGCCTCACGACATCCCCTTCCCCCGAAGCGGATGATCAGGTCCTGTTCCGACGCTCACTGCTTGGCGTTGGCGTCGGCCCAACTCTTCACCAGCTCGTCATAATTGACGGTCTGGGGCTGTTCCTTTTCGTTCTCGATCTTCATCTGCGGCGCGATGGTGCCGTTCTTCTTCGCCTGTTCGTTCCAATAGGCGAGATCATGTTCCTCGTTCAGCTTGGGGCCGAACTCGCCCTGAACGCCGGCGCGTTCCAGGCGGCTCATCACCTTCTCCTGCTCCTCGCACAGTGAATCCATTGCCGCCTGCGCGGTCTTGGCACCCGACGAGGCATCGCCGATCGCCTGCCACCAAAGCTGCGCCAGCTTGGGATAATCAGGCACATTGGTGCCGGTGGGGGTCCACTGGACACGGGCCGGCGAGCGATAGAACTCGACCAGACCGCCCAGTTCAGGCGCCCGCTTGGTGAAGCTGTCGTGGCGGACCGAGGAATCGCGGATGAAGGTCAGGCCGACATGGCTCTTCTTCACGTCGACGGTCTTCGAGGTCACGAACTGCGCATAGAGCCAGGCGGCTTTGGCGCGGTCGGTTGGGGTGGAGGTCATCAGCGTCCAGGAACCGGTGTCCTGATAGCCGAGCTTCATGCCGTCTTTCCAGTACACGCCATGGGGCGAGGGCGCCATGCGCCATTTCGGCGTGCCGTCCGCGTTCACCACCGGCAGGCCGGGCTTCACCATGTCGGCGGTGAAGCCGGTGTACCAGAAGATCTGCTGGGCGATATGGCCCTGCGCCGGAACCGGGCCGGATTCCGAGAAGGTCATGCCCTGGGCCTCCGGCGGGGCATAGGCGTTCATCCAATCCAGATATTTCTGGATCGAATAGACGGCGGCCGGGCCGTTGGTGTCGCCGCCGCGCGCGACGCAGGAACCGGTCGGCTGGCTGTTATCGTTGACCCGGATGCCCCATTCGTCGACCGGGCGGCCGTTGGGCAGGCCCTTGTCGCCATTGCCGGCCATTGACAGCCAGGCGTCGGTGAACCGCCAGCCGAGGGACGGGTCTTTCTTGCCATAATCCATATGGCCATAGACCTTGCGGCCATCCTGCTCGCGCCCGGTGAAGAACTCCGCAATGTCCTCATAGGCCGACCAGTTCACCGGCACGCCCAGTTCGTAGCCATACTTCGCCTTGAAGTCGGCCTTGTTCTTGGCGTCGTTGAACCAGTCATAGCGGAACCAGTAGAGGTTCGCGAACTGCTGGTCGGGCAGTTGATACAGCTTGCCATCGGGCGCGGTGGTGAACGACTTGCCCATGAAGTCGTCGATGTCGAGGCCAGGATTGGTGACGTCCTTGCCCTCGCCCGTCATCCAGTCGGTGAGGTTGCGGACCTGCTTATAGCGCCAATGGGTACCGATCAGATCCGAGTCGTTGACCCATGCGTCGTAGAGATTCTGACCCGTCTGCATCTGGGTCTGGATCTTCTCGACGACGTCGCCTTCCTGGATCAGATCGTGGCTGAGCTTGATGCCGGTGATGGCCGTGAAGGCCGGCGCCAGCACCTTGCTTTCGTATTCATGGGTGGTGATCGTTTCGGAGACGACCTTGATCTCCATGCCCGCGAACGGCTTGGCCGCGTCGACGAACCACTGCATCTCCTTTTCCTGGTCGGCGCGCGAGAGCACCGACTGATCGCCGATCTCCTTGTCGAGAAAGGCTTTCGCCTCCTCCATCCCGGCCCAGGACGGGCCGGCTGCCAGCAGCAGCGCGAAGGCCGCCGTGGACGCCATAAGATGCTTACGCATGTGGTTCCTCCCTCTTGATCAGCCGCGGGCACCAGCAACGGGTGCCCGTCATTGCAGGCAAGTTTGCAGCCGTTGGTTCACAACGGTGGCGGAATTCCGGACAGGCGAGCCCGTGTTGCGGCCGCCTATACGAAACGAAAGACCAGGACGGCATAGACGCCGGAAATCAGTGTCGCCCACCACAGGCTGGCGCCGCCGGCGAGCCCCAGCCATCCCAGATGGATGAAGGCGCTGCCAAGCAGGCTGACGAACAGCCGGTCGCCGCGGGTGGTTTCGAAGCGCAGAACGCCCACCCTCGGATTGCCGCCCGGCCGGGCGTATTCCCACACCGCCATGCCGGCCAGGAAGGTGGCGATGGCGATGAAGAACAGGGCGGTCGGCCAGGTCCAGGCCATCCACGAGAAGTCGAGGCTCATCCCGGGTGCTCCCTCAGACGCGGCCCAGGGCGAAGCCCTTGGCGATGTAGTTGCGCACGAACCAGATCACCAGCGCGCCGGGGATCAGGGTCAGCACGCCGGCGGCGGCCAGCAGGCCCCAGTCCATGCCGGATGCCGAAACGGTGCGGGTCATGGTGGCGGCGATCGGCTTGGCGTCGACCGTGGTCAAGGTCCGTGCCAGCAGCAGTTCCACCCACGAGAACATGAAGCAGAAGAAGGCGGCGACGCCAATCCCGCTGGAAATCAGCGGCAGGAAGATCCGGCCGAAGAAGCGCGGGAAGGAATAGCCGTCGATATAGGCGGTCTCGTCGATCTCCTTGGGCACGCCAGACATGAAGCCTTCCAGAATCCACACGGCCAGCGGCACGTTGAACAGGCAATGCGCCAGCGCCACCGCGATATGGGTGTCGATCAGCCCGAAGGCCGAATAGAGCTGGAAGAAGGGCAGGGCGAACACCGCCGGCGGCGCCATGCGGTTGGTCAGCAGCCAGAAGAACAGATGCTTGTCGCCCAGGAAGCGATAGCGCGAGAAGGCATAGGCCGCGGGCAGCGCCACCGATACCGACACCACCATGTTGATCACCACATAGGTGATCGAATTGATGTAGCCCGAATACCACGAACTGTCGGTGAAGATGATCGCATAATTTCTGAGCGTGGGTTCGTGAGGCCACAAGGTCATGCCGCCGATGATCTCGGCATTGGTCTTGAAGCTCATATTCACGAGCCAGTAGAGCGGCAGCATCAGGAAGATGATGTACAGCACGGGCACGGCCCAGGACCAGCGGGACTTAGTGCCGCGTTTGCGCATGCGGCGGGCGATCTGGTCGTCACGGGCGGTATCGGTGGCCACGGGGGCGGTGGCGGCGCGCGGCATCGGCGTCGTCGTCATGTCACGTCCTCGCGTCGTAATTGGTCATCACGGTGTAGAACGCCCATGACAGCAGCAGCACGATCAGGAAATAAACCAGCGACATCGCGGCGGCGGGGCCAAGGTCGAACTGGCCGATGGCCATCTTCACCAGATCGATCGACATGAAGGTGGTGGAATTGCCGGGGCCGCCACCGGTGACCACGAAGGGCTCGGTATAGATCATGAAGCTGTCCATGAAGCGCAGCAGCACGGCGATCAGCAGCACCCGGTGCATCTTGGGCAACTGGATGTAGCGGAAGATCGCCCAGCGCGAGGCGCCATCGATCTTGGCCGCCTGATAATAGGCATCGGGGATGGAGACCAGACCGGCATAGCAGAGCAGCACCACAAGGCTGGTCCAGTGCCAGACATCCATCACGATGACGGTCACCCAGGCCGAGGTCGAATCCTGGACATAGTTATAGGATATGCCGAGCGCTTCCAGCGTATGGCCCAGCAGGCCGATATCGGTGCGCCCGAAGACCTGCCAGATGGTGCCGACGACATTCCATGGCACCAGCAGCGGCAGAGCCATCAGCACCAGACAGACCGGCACGCCCCAGCCCTTTTTCGGCATGTTCAGCGCGATGACGATGCCCAGCGGCACCTCGATCGCCAGGATGACCAGCGAGAAGATCAGGTTGCGGACCATCGAGTCCCAGAACCGCTGCGAGTTCAGGATCTCTTCGAACCATTCGGTACCAGCCCAGAAGAATTCATTGCGCCCGAACGTGTCCTGGACCGAATAGTTCACCACCGTCATCAGCGGGATCACCGCCGAGAAGGCCACCAGCACCAGCACCGGCAGCACCATGAACCAGGCCTTGTTGTTCCAGGTCTTTTCCATGGGGTCAGGCTCCTGTGGCAGCGGGCGGGGTGGCGACCCGCCAACTGTCGGCATAGAGGTTGATGCCCTGCGGGTCGAACAGCACCCGCGGTTCGGCCGGAATCGTGTCGTCCTCTGGCAGTACCGCCGCGATCTCCAGCCCTTCCACCAGGGCGCGGACGATGCGGTGGCGGCCGATATCCTCGACCTTGGTGATCCGGGCGGGCATGCCGGAGGTGCCCAGGCGGACATATTCGGGGCGCACGCCCAGTTCCAGCACGGCGCCGGCCTTCACGCCCGGCGCGCCCGGCAGGCCGATGATCTGGCTGCCCAGATGCGCCACCTGTCCGTTCACCGTCACCGGGATCACATTCATGCCGGGCGATCCGATGAAATAGCCGACGAAGGTATGGGCCGGACGTTCGAACAGTTCTTCGGGCGTGCCGATCTGCACGATCTCACCCTGATACATCACCACCACTTTGTCGGCGAAGGTCAGCGCCTCGGTCTGGTCGTGGGTGACATAGATCATGGTGAAGCCGAAACGCTTGTGCAGTTGCTTCAACTGGGTCCGCAGCACCCATTTCATATGCGGGTCGATCACGGTCAGCGGTTCGTCGAACAGGATCGCGTTCACATCCGACCGCACCAGCCCGCGCCCCAGCGAAATCTTCTGCTTCTGATCGGCGGTCAGCCCGCGCGCCTTCTTCCGCGCGCCATCGCTCAGGTCGATCATCTCAAGGATTTCACGCACCCGCGTGTCGACGTCATGTTCCGGCACGCCGCGATTGCGCAAGGGAAAGGCCAGATTGTCATAGACGGTCATGGTGTCGTAGACGACCGGGAACTGGAACACCTGTGCGATGTTGCGTTCCTCGGTCGACAGATCGGTGACATCGCGGCCGTCGAACAGGATGCGCCCTTCCGACGGTCGCAGCAGCCCTGAAATAATGTTCAGCAGCGTGGTCTTGCCGCAGCCCGAAGGCCCGAGCAGGGCATAGGCGCCGCCGTCATTCCAGCGATGATGCACTTCCTTCAGCGCATAATCGGCGTCGGTTTTCGGGGCCGGGCCATAGGCGTGGCGGATATGATCGAGGTCGATACAGGCCATGGGTCTTGTCCTCTCCCTCGCTCAGCCGGCACGGATATTGACAGGGATGGTCCCGGCCGTGGCGGCACCTGTGGCGGTGCTGCCGACCGCACGCCCGGCGGCATCGAAGATCATGATGTGCCGCGGGTCCAGGAACACCTCGATCGGGTCGCCGATCTGATGATCGTGAATGCCGGGGGCGATCATCACCCAGCGCTCGCCGGCGAAATCGAGATGCACGAAGCTCTCCGAGCCGTTGAACTCGGTGACGAAGGCCGTGGCCTGGAAGGCCGCGGCATCCGGGCCGGGGCGCCTGGCCACCAGATGATGCGGCCGGAACCCCGCCGTGTAGCGGCCATCGGCCAACCCCGACAGGCCGGCCGGCAGGACCAGAGACTGACCGCCGCGATCGAGGGTGAAGTGCTGCCCGCGTTTGGTGATCGCCAGCGTGTTGAGTGGCGGGTCCGAGAAGGTCTGGGCGGTGATCAGATCGGCCGGGCGGCGGAAGACCTCGATCGTGGGGCCGAACTGGGTGATGCGGCCTTCCGACAGCGTGGCGGTGTTGCCGCCCAGCAGCAGAGCCTCGGACGGCTCGGTGGTTGCGTAAACGAAAATCGCGCCGGATTCGGCGAAGATCTTCGGCAGTTCGGTGCGAAGCTCTTCGCGCAGCTTGTAGTCCAGATTGGCCAGCGGTTCATCGAGCAGCACCAGACCGGCATTCTTGACGATGGCGCGGGCAAGGGCGGTGCGCTGCTGCTGGCCACCCGACAGGCTGAGCGGCGTGCGGTCCAGATAGGGTGTCAGCTTCAGCAGTTCGGCAGCCTTGCGCACCGCGCGGTCGATGGTGGCGCGGTCGGCGCCCGACAGCTTCATCGGCGAGGCGATGTTCTGATACACGGTCAGCATCGGATAGTTGATGAACTGCTGATAGACCATCGCGATATGGCGCTTCTGCACCGGCACGCCGGTGACGTTGCTGCCATCGAACCACACCTGGCCCCGGGTGGGGCGGTCGAGCCCGGCCATCAGCCGCATGAGGCTGGTCTTGCCGGCAAGCGTCGGCCCCAGCAGCACGTTCAACGTGCCCCGCTCCAGGGCGAGCGAGACATCCGCGACATGGATGTCGTCCCCCACCTGCTTGCTCACGCCCTTCAGTTCAAGCATCGCGCTGTCCCATCCTCCCGGATCTGCGGTGTCGTTCGGCGATGTCGCCGGCCCCTGCCATCAACTCGGCCATCACGGCCGCGCAGCCGGCATGTTCGGCGGCAGTCATGTGCAGGCCGTGTTTGGTGCGCCGCCACAGCACGTCATCGGCGGTGCGCGCCCATTCGTGGTCGATCAGATAGCTAAGCTCCGCCTCGGTCATGCCGGCACCGACATGGCGGCCCAGATCCGCCATCGACCGGGCATCCCCCAGAATCATCCGCGCCCGTGTGCCATATTGCCGCACCAGTCTGCGGCTAAGTGTCGCATCCAGGAAGCGGTAATCCGCCATCAGGGCCCGAACCGCATCGTCATAGCCGGTGGCCGGAAACGCGCCGCCCGGTAGCGGCGCGTCGACGGTCCAGGCCGGCGAGCGTTGGCCCAGAAAGCCCTCGATCTTCTCAAGTGCCGATTCCGCCAGCCGCCGATAGGTGGTGATCTTGCCGCCGAAGATGTTGATCAGCGGCGCGCCGCCATCGGGGTCCGCCTCGGCCTTCAGCACATAGTCGCGGGTGGCTTCCTGTGCCTTCGATGCACCGTCGTCGAACAGCGGCCGCACGCCGGCATAGGTCCAGACGATATCGGCGCGGCGCACCGGTTCGGCGAAATATTCACTGGCCGCCGCACACAGATAATCGATCTCGCCATCGGTGACCGCGATCGTCTGCGGATCGCCGGTGAAATCCTGGTCGGTGGTGCCGATCAGGGTGAAGTCGTCTTCATAGGGAATGGCGAAGATGATCCGGCCATCCCGGTTCTGGAAGAAATAGGCGCGGGGATCATCGAACTTACGTCGCACCACGATATGGCTGCCCTGGACCAGCCGGACATTGTGCACGTCATTGCGCGACAACGTTCCGGTCAGCACCTGATCGACCCAGGGACCGGCGGCATTGACCAGCAGGCGTGCGGTCAGCTCGCGGCGATCGGCGGGATCGGTCAGGCTTTGCAGCGTGACGACCCAGTGCCCGGCGTCGCGCCGGGCGGCCACTACTTTGGTGCGGGTGAACACACGGGCGCCGCGCTCGGCGGCATCGATGGCGTTCAGCACCACCAGCCGCGCATCATTCACCCAGCAGTCGGAATATTCGAAAGCAGTTCGGAACAGCGGCTTCAGTGGTTTCGCCGCGGGATCGGTTCGAAGATCCAGCGTGCGGGTGGCCGGCAATTGCCGGCGGCCGCCGATATGATCATACAGGAACAGGCCCAGGCGCAGCAGCCAGCGCGGGCGCAGGCCCTTGTGATGCGGCAGCACGAAGCGCATCGGCCAGATGATGTGCGGGGCGTTTCGCCACAGCACCTCACGCTCCATCAGCGCCTCGCGTACCAGCCTGAATTCATAGAATTCCAGATAGCGCAGGCCGCCATGGATCAGCTTCGTGGACCCTGACGAGGTGCCGGAGGCGAGGTCGTTCATTTCCGCCAGCGCCACCGAAAACCCACGGCCCACGGCATCGCGGGCAATGCCGCAGCCGTTTATGCCGCCGCCGATGACAAAGATGTCATGGACCGGATCGCCCGCCACCAGTATCCCTCCCCAGGCTTTCGCAATGCAGCATTCTATGTGCTGTTCGAAAGTCTGTAGAGGTTATTGCGAAACAAATACGAATGTCAAACGAAAGGATGTGCTCAATGACCTTCACGGCCCGACGGCGCCGGTTTCGCGCCTCGGGATATCGTCAATCCGTGATGGGAAAAGTCGCCGGCCGATCGGTCCGTGCTGTCAGCCTGCCGCGGTGAACCGCCCGTCGGCCATGCGCAGCACCTGATCGGCCGTCTCCAGCAGGGCCGGGCGATGCGTGATCACGATCACCGTGGCCTCGCCCTTCAGGGCGGTCAGCATGTCGCGGATGCCGGCCTCAGTCGCTGTATCCAGCGCACTGGTCGGTTCGTCCAGCAGCAGCAGCCTTGGCCGGCGCAGCAGGGCGCGGGCCAGGGTCACCCGCTGGCGTTCTCCCCCCGACAGGCGGCTGCCGCGATCGCCCAGCGGTGTGTCCAGCCCCTGCGGCAGCCCGGCGAGCACCGGGGTCAGGCCTGCCAGATCCAGCATGCGGATCAAGGCTTCGTCGTCGACCGCATGACGATCGGGGTCTGCCGACCAGATCAGATTGTCGCGCAGACTGGCATCGGTGAGGAAGGGTTCCTGCGGCACCCAGCCAACCTGGCGTCGCCAGGTGGCGGCCAGCGCCTCGCCAAGCGGCGCGCCATCGATGCTGACCACGCCGCGATCCGGGGGCAGCAGACCCAGCAGCAGATCGATCAGCGTGGTTTTGCCGGCGCCGGACGGGCCGACCACGGCAGTGATCTGTCCGGCGGGAAACACGGCACTGGCACCGTTCAGTACCATCTGGCCAGTCGAATCGCTGTCTTTGGGCCGTGGTGCATTGCCGCCAGTCAGCAGGCTATGTGCATCGGGTTGGTGAGCCAGACAGACATTGTCCAGGCGCAGGCTTGGCGCATGGTCTGGAACAGTCATGGCCGGCGGCGGCATACCCTCCCGGCCGGACGGACCATTCAGGCGCCGCTCAGTTGAATTCAGCGCCACCAGTGCCGGCAGCATATGGGCGACGCGCTGGGCCGATTGCTGGAACTCCTGTGCCATCGGTAGCAACCTGGCGCAGATCACCGCCAGCAGGATCAACTCCGGCCCCGGCACTTTCAGAATCAGCGCGCCCGTCACCACCAGGGCGGACAGGGCGATGACGCCGACCACCTGCATGCCAAGCCGGGCATTGGCGCTGGCGCGGATGAAGGACAGCATGCCGAGCCCGGTGGCACGGAGGGCGGTGGCGGACACATCGGCATGGCGCGCCTCGACACCTTGGCCCTTTGCGGGCTTCAGCCCGTCGAGGAAGTCGCGAACCTCCCGCGATGCGGCGGCATGAAGACCGGTTTGTCTGGTGCCCTGGGCGAAGCTCGATTTCGACCGGCGGCGCACGGCGAGTGCACTCAATCCACCGATCGTCAGTGCGGCGAGGGTGAGTGTCGGGCTGATCAGGGCCGCGACCACGATCTGCGCGGTCGCCATGATGGCCAGCGCCGGCAGGCGCAGCAGCATGATCGTGCCGGTCACCATCCGGTCGACTTCAGTTGTCAGCAAGCCAAGCAGGTGGCCACGTGGTTCAGAGGCAAGCACCCGCCAGGGTGCGCGTGCTGCCGCATTGAACAGGTCGCCGCGCAATTGGGCCGCCAGATCGACTGTCAGGTGAAAGCTGTGCACCTCGCGGCCGTATAGCAGCAAGCCGCGAATGACGGTCAGCACCACAAAGACCGACAGTACGGCGATCAGGCCGGTGGCGGGATCCAGCGTCGCAATCAGCCTGTCGAGCGAGGTGAAACCAGTGCCGGTACTGGTGCTGAGTTCCGCAGGCACGTCACCGCCTGGCAGTTGAATCATGCGCAGAAGCGGCAGCAGCAAGGCCAGCCCCAGGCTTTCCGATACGGCCGCGCCAAGCTGGAGGCTGGCGAGGCTGGCCACACGTCGGCGACCGCCGGCACGGAGCAGGCGGCGGAGGAGGTCGCGGAACGCCGCGCCGGACGTCATGGTCATGTCGCGCTGTGCCATCCCAGGCGGTGAGTGATGTGGTGACGGGCCGACCGCCAGCCACGGATCGCGGGATAGAGCCAGAGCCAGCGGTCGCCGAGACGGGAGGTTTCGAGTCCGCCGGGGAAATTCAGGTCCAACGCAATCTGTGTCACCAGGAATCCCGGCTCTCGCCGCAGCCGATAGCTGTGCAGCACCATACGCAGGGCGAAGCGCCTGTCCTTGGCGAGCCCGACCGCCGATGCATCGTGATGATGCAGTGCTTCAAGCGCGAAGGTGTCGAGCGCCGCCCGTCGTGGCGCATGGGCCACCCGGTCGGTTTCTTCGGGCGTGAGGGGGATGGCGAAAAGGCGATGTGCCAGCGACAGGGCGTGATCGAAGACCGGCCCCACACCCATCTCGCGGGCCAGCGCCGCTGCCACCCGGCGGTCTTCTGGCGATGTGGCGCAGAACACCGCCGCAAAATCCGCCACCCATTTAAGCCGGAACCAGGCATGGTAGCTGCCATGGGCTGCAAGATAGACCAGCTGCAGCAGGTTGCCGATCATCGGGATCTCGACCCCGTCGACCTGCTCGATGTGACGGCCCTGCCACAAGCTGTCGAAATCGAAGGGAAGCAACTTCCAGTTGTCGAAGATCCGCCAGTGGCACTCGATCATCGTGCCGCCTTCCCTGGCCAGGAAGCCCGAGTCCTTGCGCCATTTGCGGTAATGCGCCACCCAGGCCGGCCGCCAATCGGCGGGAGGCAGGAAGCGGCGATAGTTGAGCCCGGCGATCACCGCCTCGGCCTCGTCGATCCGGGCTGGATCAACCAGCACGTCCAGATCGTTCGACAGCCGTAATTCCGGGCGGACCATATAGCGATGGCCGAGCATGGTGCCCTTCAGCGCCATCGCCCTGATACCGCGTGCCTGCAAGGCCGTCAGCACTTGCAGCAGCAGATCCATCTGCTTGCGCTGGGCCTGGATGGCCAGCATGGTGGCGCGGATAAGGTTACCTTTCAGATGTGCGGGCATGGCATGGCCCGCTGCCTTCAGCAGGGCGGGGGATGCCAACCCCTGGACGCGGTGGCGGGCGAGCAGCCGCGCCGCCTCTCCCCAATCACCAAGCACGCCGTCTGGCCCCAGGTCGACGGGCCGTGACGCCGCTGCGACCGGGCCACCGATACCCTGCGCGACGGCGACAGCCAACGCTGCCAATCCCGGATCGATCCGGCTTTCCGTCATCCCGTTTACCCCCGTCGATCAGTCATCGAATGCCTGTTGCGGCGCAACTCTGGCCCAAGCGGATACGAGGGGCAAGCGCAAGCTGCACCAACCGCGGCAGCATTCGACAGGACGGTGGGGCGCAATGCGTGATCGGCCGTGTGGCCTGTCTCGGTGCTACTCGCGCGCCGCCGGCTTCACCCCGCCCTTCCGGCCGAGCCCAAAGCCCACACGATACAGATCGGGCATATTGATCCGGCCGTCGCGCATCCGCTGAAACAGGCCGAGCTTCTCAAGGTCGTCCCGCACGCCCTCGGGCCCCTGATCGAGATGTTCCGGGGGCAGCCGGTCACCCTGATAGTGATCCTTGTCGAGAACCTGAGCCGCGGTCCAGCGCCCGACGATATCGTCAAACGTGCAGGGAACGCTCATGCCCTTCAGCGGCCCCATCAGATGGCGGATCCATGGATAATCCTCGGCCATTTCATCGACCCGGATCTGCGACGCGGCGCGGACGCCGGATTTGATCGCCTCATAATGCAGCGGGCTGTCATGCCCCTGGTATGTCTCTTCGCTATGCACGGCGGCATGGCGGATGGCGGCGAGAAACGAGCGGGGCGAGGCGCGGCCGCGGCTGTCGGAGAGGTGGCTGACCACCCAGGTATAGGTGTTTCCCCGCCGACGATCACGGCCCATGTACTGCCCGGCGAGGCGGGCGAAGGCCGTCTTCTGAAGATCTTCATCCGTCCTCAGCCGGCGCGGCACCTCGCGAACCGGCGCGTTGCTGTCGGCCGGGCAGCCGATGTCGCGCAGCAGGTCCAGAACCGGTACGACCTCGGCCGCCGGACCATCGATCAGATACCGCCAGGACGGCCCGACCTTGGTTGCCGGCGCATTGATCAGATACTGCCAGAGCAGCCCATGCAGATCGCGGCTGCCCCAGGTCAGATCCGCGCGGGTTGCCAGAAGTTTCGACGCGTCGGTGAAATCCTTGATTCCCCGCCCTTCGAACTGGTCGTCTCTCAGGAAGACCTTGGCATGCAGATGCCGATAGGGGCGCAGGTCGAGCACGACGCGCAGCAGGTCGCGCACGATCTGGTCGGTCGTGCGCCAGTCATTGCTGGCACGGTCGAGCGCGTCGAACATCAGCAGACCCTGGCGGGACTGCCGGCCCAACAGATCGTCGGCGCGTTCGAGCCGCCTGGCATAGGTCTCAGGGTTATCGGCGACGGACCGCACCGTGTCCATCCAGTCGCCTTGCGGCGCGCCCTGATCGAGCAGCCGGCCGATCCACCGGGCACAGACCGCACGCCAGACATTATAGGGGCTCAGCCCGGTATCCGGCGCGATCAGGCGGGCGAATGTATCCCGGTCGGGGGCATGGTCGATGCTGACCCCGATGCCGAAGCCGGTTCCAACGTCTATATTCGCGATGGATTGGACCTTGCCCGCAAGATGGTTGCGGACGCTGCCATTGCGCAGTGCTTCCCACCAGAAGGTCTTGCCGACGCCCCGCGCGCCGATGACCAGGCTGCAATCCAGCGCCAACGCCTTGGCATGCGCGCTTGGGACATAGACATGGGCCGGATCAGGTGAGCCGCCATCCTGAGATTGAACCTCCGGCAGTCCCGCGATCAATGCCTGTCGAAGCAGGGCAGCCGTCATTTCGGTCAGTCCTCTGGGGTGATCTGGGCATCCAGACCATGCAGCAGTTCACCGAATACCGCACGCAGCCGGTCATCGTCCACAATCAGTTCGCCGCCATGCAACCGTTCCAGGGCAGCGAAGCCGCGATGCCAGTCGATGGCCCATGGTGCATGCGGCGCCTGCTGGTCGTCGAGATCGAAACTGAAGTCGGGCTCTTCTCCAGGCAGGGCTTCGTCATAAAGCCCGGCCGTGAACAGATTCCAGGCCTCCTGCCGCAGCGCATCGAGATAGTCGGCTCTACCGGTTTCCGGCACCATGCCGGCCACGATCTGCAAGCGCTCGCGGATCTGCGGGGCCACGCCAGACCGTTGCCAGTGCTGGAACAGGATCTTGTACCCGGTCCATGTCTGGGTGCCGTGGATCGCGAACAGACAGACCAGTCGCGCGCCCAGATCGGTGACGACGGCGGATGCGGTCTCATCGATCCCGGAGCGGCTGTCGATCAGCACGATATCGGGGTTGAGGCGCGTTTCCAAAGTATCGAGCAGACGTCGCAGGCGCTGCGGCCAGGATTCCATCTCGCGGTTGGCCAGGGATTTCGGCATCCAGACGCGGCCAAGCTTGAGAACATAGTCGCCCGGTTCGCTACCATGGGCCGGCACCACACGGATGTCGCCCTGATCCGACAGATTGCTGCGGGCGACCATGTCGGTCAGCAGGAGATCGCCATTATCGACCAGATCCTCGACCATCCAGTCGGTGATGCCGTAGGTCGGCCGCCGATCATCTGGCAGCAGCGCTGACGACAACCCTGGACTTTCGAGGTCGAGGTCGATCACCAGAACCCGGCGACCGGCTTCGGCGAGATGCCGGGCGGCGGCGGCAAGTGCGGTCGAGCGGCCGACACCGCCCTTGATCGAGAAGAACACCACCCGTTGCGCGGTGCCGCAGGATGCCGGCTCAACCGTGCCCCAGCGCGTGCCAGTGGCCAGACGGTCGACGATGCGGCATCCGGGCAGGCCGGGAAGGACACGGGTCAGGCCGGATGCGGCAATGGCATCCAGATCTGGTTCATAGAGAATGAATGGTCCGGAGACAGGGATATGCGGGTTTAAAAGATTGCGCAGATCACTTGACAGGCCGCTGAGTAGCGCTTGCGCGGCATCATCGTGTTCCAGTCGCTCTTCAACGATCAGGCGGACACGGCCATTCAGATCCCGATTGATGAGGATCGGGAAGATGCTGGAAAAGGCACTTCGATTGAAATATAGCCAATCAGAAACAATGTCTTCGATGCCGTCGAAAACCATCATGTCAGCAATCCATCCTGTCGTGCTGACCTGACGAGGGTGCGAATCGCACCAGCCGCTTGTGCATGGGCATCGACCCGGGACTGTGCGAATCCTGTGCCGTTTGCATAGCGCTGGGAGGCATGCCAGTCGTCGAAAGCCGTTGTCGACGTGATCGTATACGCGGCTGCACTCGGATGCCGGGAATTGCTGCGATAGGACTCATAGCGCTGGAACAGCCGGTCTATATGCTCCCGATCCTTCCGGTCAACAGGCCCATCGGTTCCCATCGTCATGCCGAAGCACACCATCAGCGCCTTCAGTCCGCATTCGGCACTGAATCCATAAAGGTGATCGGCATTCGGCAGCCGCCCGGCAGACGATAGTGATCTTGCGTCCTGCCAATGCCGTTCATGGGCGTCGGCGAAATCGGGCGGCATAACGGCCTGGGTCGGATTGGCCATGAGGCGGCATCCTTGAGGTGATCCGAATCCTGCCTCCTGTCTACCATGAATGATGCGCGGTCACCAATCGCGCCGTCGAACGCTCAACCGTCGAACGCTCAATGGCTGAACATCCACGGCCGCTTCGACGGAAAGGTCTTCATCGCCGGTTTGTCCGCCGTGGCGGTGAAGCCTTTCGCCGATCCGCCATGATTGCAGCCGGCGCCGCAGACATGGGATGTGCGGCGCGGTTCGTGCGCTGAGCGTTCATTGGTGGCGTGGGCCGCCAAAGCCGCCCTGGACATGCCGGCGAGGCGCGGGGCGGTGATCCGGCGCGGGGCGGCGGCACCGCAGCGCGGGCAGGTGCCGTGGGCGCCTGCCTCCGCCATCGGGCGGAAGGCATCGAAGGCGGTGTCGCAGGCGGTGCAGGCGTAATCATAGAGCGGCATCGGGGGCATCTCCCGGGGTGAATGACGGGCACCTGCCCCGGCGTATCATGGCGCGCCGGGGCAGGTGTGGTGTCAGACAAGGATAGTCAGGCCTTGTCCTTCCAGAAGGCGATCGGCAGTTCGGCGCCCTCCACCGCCTTGAACGGGCCGGCGGCTGTGGGTGAGGGGTCGAAATCGAAGATCTCGGTGGGCAGGAACAATGTCGCGCAGGCGTTCGGAACATCGACCACGCCCGAGATCTTGCCCTCGATCGGCGCGGTGCCCAGAATGGAATAGGCCTGACCGCGCGAATAGCCGAATTTGGTCATGTATTCGATGGCGTTCAGACAGGCCTGGCGATAGGCGATGTGAACGTCGAGGTAATGCTGCTTGCCGGCCTCGTCGACCGAGATGCCTTCGAAGATCAGATAGTCGTTATAGGTCGGCTTGATCGGGCTGGGTTTGAACACCGGGTTCTTGATGCCGTATTTGGCCATGCCGCTCTTGATCAGATCGACCTTCAGATGCGCCCAGCCCGGCATCTCGATGGCGCCACAGAAGGTGATCTCGCCATCGCCCTGGCTGAAATGCAGATCGCCCATCGACAGCCCGGCGCCATCGACATAGACCGGGAAGTAGATCTTGCAGCCGCGCGACAGATCCTTGATGTCGCAATTGCCGCCATGCTCGCGTGGCGGCACGGTGCGGGCGCCGGTGGCGGCCGCGGCTTCCGAGGCCGATCCCTTCAGCCGGCCCATATGGGCGGTGGGGGCATAGGGCAGGTTGGCGAGGCCGGGCACGCGGGTGGGGTCGGTATCGAACAGCGCCTTCTCGCGGACATTCCACTCATCGAGCAGCTTGTGCGAGGGCAGGCAGCCGATCAGGCCGGGATGGATCAGCCCCGCGAAACGCACGCCCGGAATATGGCGCGATTTGGCGAACAGGCCCTCGAAATCCCAGATCGACTTGCGGGCATCGGGGAAATGCTCGGTCAGGAAGCCGCCGCCGTTTTCCTTGGCGAAGACGCCGTTGAAGCCCCAATCGGCGCCGGGCAGCGTGCCGATGTCGAGGATTTCCACCACCAGCAGGTCGCCCGGCTCGGCGCCCTTCACGCCCACCGGCCCCGACAGGAAATGAACCTGCGACAGATCGACGTCGCGGACATCGGCGGCGTCGTCGTCGTTGTTGATCTGGCCGCCGGTCCAGTCGAAGCATTCCAGCTTGAAGTCATCACCCGGGCTGACCCAGGCGACCATCGGAATATCCGGGTGCCAACGGTTGTGGACGTTCTCGTTGTCATATGCCGAGCTGGCGAGATCCACCTTGACGAGCGTTTCAGTCATGCGGGCGCTCCGTATCTGTCGGATTGCGGGATGAAGTGCGTATGAGGGGTGGCGGAAAGCTGTGCGGAAGGATGTGCGGGCGAGCGGGGCCGGCTCAGACCGACAGGTAGGCGGAGATCCTGGCCTCGTTCACATCGGCGCGGCGGTCTTCATGGACCAGCCGGCCGTTCTCGATCACCAGGAAGCGATCGGCGGTGTCGAGCGCGAAGCTCAGCACCTGTTCCGAGACCAGGATGGTCAGGTTCATCATGTCGCGGATCTCGCGCAGCGACCGCGCCATGTCCTTGATGATCGAGGGTTGGATGCCCTCGGTCGGCTCGTCGAGCAGCAGAACCGAGGGTTCCGCCACCAGCGCGCGGGCGATGGCGAGCTGCTGCTGCTGGCCGCCCGACAGATTGCCCCCCCGGCGGCGGCGCATCTCGTGCAACACCGGGAACAGGCTGAAGATGTCGTCGGGTATGCGGGTACGGCCACGGGCGACCAGGCCGGTGCGGATGTTCTCCTCCACCGTCAGCGCCGGAAAGATCATCCGGCCCTGAGGCACAAAGGCGAGGCCGCGGCGCACCCGCTCATGCGGCTCGGTGCCGGCAAGCTGGGTGTCGCCAAGCTGGATCCGGCCGCCGCGCGTGGGCAGGATGCCGATCAGCGACTTCATCAGCGTGGTCTTGCCCATGCCGTTGCGGCCCATGATCGCGACGATCTCGCCCCTGGCCGCCTGCAGGCTGAGCCCGTGCAGCACTTCCGACTGGCCATAGGCGACAGTCAGGTCATCGACAGTCAACATCATCGGTCTCCCATCATCATTCGGACACAAGGCAGGTTTCGGTACGAGCGATCCAGATCGCGCCCGGCGTGCAGAATGGCCGGCGTGATCAGTGTCCGAGATACACTTCGATGACCTTCGGATCGGACTGAACCTTGTCGATGTCGCCTTCCGACAGGATCCGGCCCTGATGAAGCACGGTGATCTTGTGGGCGATGTCCTTGACGAAGTTCATATCGTGCTCGATGACGATCACCGAGCGGTTGCGGGTGATGCGGTTCAGCAGATCGGCGGTCTTGATCCGCTCGGCGACGCTCATGCCGGCCACCGGCTCGTCGAGCATCATCAGCGCCGGGTCCTGGATCAGCAGCATGCCGATCTCCAGCCACTGCTTCTGGCCATGGGCGAGTTCGTCGCCGCGCCTTGTCAGTTGATCGGCCAGGAAGATCTCCTCGGCGATCCGGGTCACCCGTTCCACCACCGCGGCATCGCGGCGGAAACCCAGCGCCTTGAACACATGGCGGGTGCCGGGAATGGAGAGTTCCAGGTTCTCGAACACCGTCAGGTCTTCATAGATCGATGGGGTCTGGAACTTGCGGCCGACGCCTGAGCGGACGATTTCATGTTCCGACATCTTCGTCAGTTCCCGGCCCTCGAACCGGATCGAGCCGGCGGTGGCGCGGGTCTTGCCGCAGATCAGGTCGAGCACCGTGGTCTTGCCGGCGCCATTGGGGCCGATGATCACCCGGATCTCGTTGCGGTCGACATAGAACGACAGGTCATCGACCGCCTTGAAGCCGTCGAAGGATACGGTCAGCCCCTCGACCGCGAGCAGGAAATCGTTGTTGGTGGCGGCGACGCCGGTTGCGGTGGCAGCGTTCATGACGGAGGCTCCTTCACTCGCCCGGGGCCGGCGCCGTCGGGCCGGCCGGCGCCGTGGCGGACGGCTTGCGGCTGACCAGGCGGATCAGCGATGGCTGGACATATTGCTGCCAGAGCCCGGCCAACCCCTGCGGGAAGGCCACGACCACGCCGATGAACAGCGCGCCCATCGCGAACAGCCAGAGTTCGGGGAAGCTTTCCGAGAACACGGTCTTGGCGTAGTTGACGATCAGCGCGCCATAGGCGGCGCCCAGCAGCGACAGCCGCCCGCCCAGTGCGCAGAACACCACCATCTCGATCGAGGGCACGATGCCGACGAAGCTTGGCGACATGAAGCCGACCTGAAGCGTGAACATCGCGCCGCCGATGCCAGAGAAGGCGGCCGCCACGCAGAAGATGAAGGTCTTGTAGGCGGCGACGTCATAGCCGGTGAACCGCACCCGGTCTTCCTTGTCGCGCAGCGCCACCAGGATGCGGCCGATCTTGCCGTTCTTGATGAACTGCCCGGCCAGGATCACCGCGATCAGCAGAAAGCCGTTCAGGTAATAGAGAATGTACTTCGCGCTGTCGTCGCGGATATCCCAGCCGAGCAGGGTGCGCAGGTCGGTGATGCCGTTGATGCCGCCGGTCAGGCCCTGCTGGCCGACGATCAGGATGGTGAGGATCGAGGCCACGGCCTGGGTGATGATGGCGAAATACACGCCACCTACCCGGCGCTTGAACAGCATGGCGCCCAGGATATAGGCGAAGATGGTCGGCAGGGCGATGATGGCGATGATGGTGAAGCCCAGATTGTGGAACGGTTCCCAGAACCAGGGCAGTTCGGTGATCTGGTTCCAGTCCATGAAATCGGGAATGCCGGGGGTGGACTGGATGGCGGTGGCCTCGGGCGACGACGCCTCAAGCTTCAGGAACATGGCCATGGCATAACCGCCCAGGCCGAAGAACACGCCCTGGCCCAGCGACAGCACGCCGCCAAGCCCCCAGCACAGCACCAGCCCCACCGCCACGAAGGCATAGGTCAGGTATTTGCCGACATTGTTCAGCCGGAACAGATCGAGCGCCGCCGGCAGCACCAGCAGGATCAGGGCCGCGAAGATCAGCAGGCCGATCATGTCGCGTCTGGTGCCGAACATCAGCGCCAGCCGGGACGGGGTGGGGATGGTGGGGGCGGTTGCCCCCGGATTGAGAGTGCTCTGGCTCATCGCGTCAGGCCTTCCGCACTTTGAGGACGAACAGGCCCTGCGGGCGGATCAGCAGGATCAGGACCACGACCAGCAGCGTGAACACCTTGGCCATGCTGCCCGACAGGAAGAATTCCAGCGTCGATTGCGACTGCGAGATGGTCAGCGCCGATGCGATGGTGCCAAGCAGGCTCTGCGCGCCGCCGAAGACCACGACCAGGAAGGTGTCGACGATATAGAGCTGGCCCGAGGTCGGCCCGGTGGAGCCGATCATGGTGAAGGCCGATCCGGCGACGCCGGCGATGCCGCAGCCCAGCGCGAAGGTCATGGCGTCGACCCTGCGGCCGTTGATGCCGGCGGCGCCGGCCATCACCCGGTTCTGGGTGACCGCGCGCACCTGAAGCCCCCAGGACGAGCGGAACATCAGCAAGAAGACGATGCCCGAGATCACCAGGGTCAGCGCCATCACGAACAGGCCGTTGATCGGCACCTCGATGGTGTCGGAGAGCGGCAGCGCGCCCATCATCCAGTCGGGCAGCGACACACCGACCTCGCGGGCGCCGAATACCGAGCGATAGGTCTGTTGCAGGATCAGCGACACGCCCCAGGTGGCGAGCAATGTGTCGAGCGGTCGCTTGTATAGATGGCGGATCAGCGCCCATTCCATCAGCAGGCCCAGGGCGCCGGCGGTGATGAAGGCAACCAGCATCGCCACGAAGAAGTATCCGGCGAACAGGCCCGGAAAGTATTCGGCGGTGATCGTTGAGGTGAGGTAGGTCATATAGGCGCCGAGGATCATGAACTCGCCATGCGCCATGTTGATGACGCCCATCTGGCCGAAGATGATCGCGAGGCCCAGCGCCATCAGCAGAAAGACCGAGAAGAGGATCAGACCGGCGAAACCCTGCATGGCCAGGATCGAGACCAGCTCAGACGCCGTGTAGCCGTCGAACATGCGGCACCTCCCGAGCGAGCGGCCGGCGCATCCGGGTCAAGGGGCGCGCGGCGCATCGTGGTGGCAAGGATATGGGGGAACGAGAGGGGGCAGGTGGGGTGCCGAAGATCGGAATGGCACCGGAGGGGCGCCGGAGACGGGGGCGGCCGGGGAGGGGCTGCCCGCGTCGTCCGGCGCCCGCTGGCCGCTTACTGATAGCCCTTGGGGAAGGGGTCGGGCTCCATCAGTTCGGCGGTTTCATACAGCACCTCGAACTGGCCGTCGGGCTTGGCCAGGCCGATCCGGGTCTTGCTCCACAGATGGTGGTTGGGGTGGATCTTGACGTAACCTTCCGGCGCCGTGGTCAGCTCGATATCGGGCGAGGCCGCGCGGACCTTGTCGACATCGAAGGAGCCGGCCTTCTCGACCGCGGCCTTCCACAGCCAGGGGCCCAGATAGGCGGCCTGGGTGACGTCGCCGATCACGATGTCTTTGCCCCACATCTCCTTGAACGCGGCCACGAAGGCCGTGTTGTTCGGGTTGTCGAGCGACTGGAAGTACTTCATCGAGGCATAGGCGCCGGCGATGTTCTCGCCACCGATGCCCAGCACTTCATCCTCGGTCACCGAGATGGTCAGCAGGGTCTGCTTCGACAGGTCGACGCCGGCCGCCTTCAACTGCTTGTAGAAGGCGACATTGCTGCCGCCGACAATGATCGCATAGATCACATCGGGCTTGCGCAGCTTGATCTTGTTGATCGCCGAGTTGAACTGGGTGTGGCCCAGGGCGAAATATTCCTCACCCAGCACCTTGGCGCCGTTCATCTCGATATGCTTGCGGGCGATCTTGTTGGAAGTGCGCGGCCAGATATAGTCGGAGCCGAGCAGATAGAAGCTCTTGGCGCCCTTCTCCTTCATCACCCAGTCGATGCCGGCCAGAATCTGCTGGGTGGCTTCCTGGCCGGTGTAGAAGACGTTGGGCGACTCTTCCAGGCCCTCATAGAAGGTCGGGTAATAGAGCAGGCCGTTTTCCTTCTCGAACACCGGCAGCACCGCTTTGCGGCTGGCGGATGTCCAGCAGCCGAACACGGCGGCGGTCTTGTCGCTGACCAGCAGCTTGCGGGCCTTCTCGGCGAAGGTCGGCCAGTCGCTGGCGCCGTCTTCCTGCACGACCTTGATCTGACGGCCCAGAATGCCGCCCGATGCGTTGATCTGGGCGATGGCCAGCTTCTCGGCCTGCACCGACCCGGTCTCGGAAATCGCCATGGTGCCGGTGACCGAGTGCAGGATGCCGACGGTGACCTCGGTATCGGTGACCGCAAGCCCGGTGGTGTTCACCTCGGCGGTGGGCGGTGCAGCATGGGCGGCGCCGGCAAGACCTGCCAGAGCCCCCACGGACGTCATCACGGACACGGCAACGACAGCGGCAAGCCGCTTCAGGCCGAACCGGGGCGCGTGGCCCGTTGAATGGGTCAGGGTCATGTCCCCTCCTGATCGATGGAGCCTCGGGACACGGCCGCCGGGGGAACGGTCCGCATCGCGCCATCAGATGGTCGGGGATTTGCTGCGCTGCGGAAATACGGGGGGGTTGCGTACGTGGGATTGCGGAGGGGGCGCGTGGCCGCTTATGTGCTTCGGAGGACCCCTGATGCCGCGTGGGCGAGATATTATGAAACATAGTTCGCGCGGATGGATAAATTCATCTTCTGCGTTGCCTGATCCGCACTTATCATCCAATTGAGTTGATGTGTCCGGCGCATAGCCAGGGGGGAAATGATGGCCATCGGCAGCAGACTGAAGGAAACATTCAAGAAGGATGGGTTCAAACTGGTCGGATTTGGAACGATATTTTTCCTTCTCGGTTTGGTTGCGGATTTAAGTGCATTGAATGACACATACCAGCGCTTTAAACAGGGGATATTCTTCCATGAAGAGCTATCGAAGAAAATCCCGCTTTATGATGTCGGAAGCGCGTTGCAGCAATATAGATTTTATTCAGAGCCTGTTGCAGAATGGGTCTTCGGAATGTGTCGCGATCGCAGTGAGATCCGCCCTTGAGCCTGCGGCCGGCGCCTGA
>NZ_BMDZ01000058.1 GCF_014636235.1 Tistrella bauzanensis | reverse complement strand
TTGACCCCGTCTGCGAGGCTGCATAGCCTCATCAACCAGCGACGTCCGCCGAGCCCTTTTCAACATCGGGCGGGACATCCCCCGAGAAATCGTGCACGAGCTTGTTGTCTGCCCGCAGTGTGGCGCCGGGCGCGTAGAAGTCGTCGACCGGCGTCGCGCGCATTTCGGCGACCACCGCGTTGGTCTCATCCGTTCCGGTCGCGGCAACGGCTTTCAGATAGTGCAGCACCGACGAATAGACCGAGGCCTGGGGTGCTGTGGGCATGGCGCCATGCAGATCGAAGAAGCGCTTGGCGAAGGCCCGGGTCTCGTCATTCAGATCCCAGTACCAGGCGGTGACGCCGGTCAGGCCCTGTGCGGTTTCCAGCCCCATGCCGTGGATGTCGGTCAGGAACATGAGTTCCGCCACCGCCCGCTGCGGTCCGCCGTTCATGCCGAACTCGTTCCACTGCTTCATCGAGGTGACGAGCTGGGAACCGGCATTGGCGAAGGCGACGACATCGGCGCCCGAGGCCTGGGCCTGAAGAAGAAACGAAGCATAATCGGTGTTGCCAAGCGGATGAAACACAGCCCCCATCGAGGTGCCGCCCGCCGCCGCGAGCGCGCTTTGCGACTCCTTGACCATGTTCTGCCCGAACGCATAGTCGGCGGCGATGAAGAACCACTTGTCCTGGCCCTGCGCCACCAGTTTGCGGATCGGTCCGCTGACCAGATTGTAATTGTCGTGCAGCCATGCGAGGCCGGTCGGGGAGCACTGGCTGCCGGTGATGTCGGTGGTGCCGACCGCGGCATAGATGACCAGCTTCTTCTGATCGCGCGCGATGGACTGCACCGCCAGGGCGACGGCCGAGTTGCCGACATCCACCACCATGTCGACCCCGTCGGCCTCGTACCACCGGCGCACCACCTCGACGCCGATATCGGCCTTGTTCTGGTGGTCGGCCGACACGACCTGAACATTGAGTGACGGCGTCATCGCCTTGAAGTCTTCGAGCGCGAGCCTGGCCGCCACCACCGATCCCGGGCCGGCCAGATCCGACAACGGCCCCGACTGATCGTTGACGATGCCGATCTTGACGACATCTCCCGAAATCTGCGCGGCCGCGGGCGCGGCCGTCAGCCCCACCGCCGAAACAGTCATCGCGGCGGCGGCAAACAACCGGCAGGTCAGATCGCGTCTTTTCGACGCGGAAGCGCCGTCCTTCTGCATTTTCATGTCGTGGTCCCCCTGTGTCGTTCCGTCTTCGCAGTCTTCCCCTGCGGTATAAGCTCGCCGGCAAGTTGACCTTGCGTATTGATATCAGACGATCTTACAGGAACGAGGCTACGGGGGCGGTATCATGTCCACAAGGGCGGATTTCCGTCGTTTTCTGCCATCGACGGACATGGCGTTGAGTTTTTTCTTCGCCCATCTGAACTGGACGATATCAGCCGAAGATTTCCGCCGCGTGCATGAGGTCGGTGTATTCCTTCACCCGGGCGATCCTGCCGTCGCGGAGTGTGAAGAGCATGTGGTAATCGTTCTCATAGACCTGACCGGTCCTGGTCACGGCATGGGAGCGGATTTCCGCCGCCACGCGATCGCCCTCGGCGATCATGTCGAGAACGTTCATCTGCAAGCCGCCGTCGAGCAAGGCATAGAGGCCGGGCCAGATCACGGCCATCTCGGCCTTGGTCCTGGTTCCTGAACCGGCGAACAGATGCGGCTTGCCGTTGATCCACCATGTGGCGTCGCCGGTCATCATGCCCAGCGCCTCGTCGATGGCGGGTCGCCCGAAGAGGTCGCAGAAGTCCTGGACGACCCGTTTGTTCCGTTCGGCGCTCATATGCCGGCCTTTCTTGAGGGTGAGGGGGCGAGGCTTACGGATGCCGGTCGGTGGGTCTGTCCAGAAGCCACCCTGGATATTCCACAGGCAGCCGGCTGACCGCGTCGAGATCCGCCAGATCGGCATCATCCAGTTGAACCCTGGTCGCATCGATGTTTTCAGAGAGCTGTTCGACACCTCTGGCGCCAATGATGACGCTGGTCACGACCGGCTGCTTCAGCAGCCAGGCCAAGGCGACCTGCGCCGGGCTGCATCCGTGCTTCCGCGCCACGCGCCCCAGGATGTCGATCAGGGGTTCGCCGCGGGTGCGATCGATCGGCGGGAAATCCAGGCCGTCCAACCGGCCCCCGCCGTCGCCGCCATGTCCTGAATATTTGCCGGTCAGATAGCCACCCGCGAGCGGGCTCCAGACCATCAACCCGACACGCTCCGCATTGAGCATCGGGACGAGTTCACGTTCCAGATCGCGACCGACGAGGCTGTAATAGCCCTGCAGCGATATGACCGGGGCGAGGTTTCGCGCCTGTGCGATGCCGATCGCCTTCATGATCTGCCAGGCAGCCCAGTTCGACACGCCGACATAGCGGACATCCCCCGCGCGAACCAGCACGTCCAGCGCCTCAAGCGTTTCCTCGATCGGCGTCGCCGGGTCGACGGCGTCGCCGGGTCGAATTCATGAATCTGGTAGAGGTCGATATGGTCCAGGCCAAGCCGCTGAAGGCTGCCGCGGCACTGGCTCAGGATATGTCGGCGCGACCCGCCGCAGGCATTGGGGCCGTCTCCGACCGGTGCGGCGACTTTGGTCGCGATCACCACGTCATCCCGCGCGACGCCCAGATTTCTGAGCGACTGGCCGACCATCTGCTCGCTGCGGCCGTCGGCATAGGTGTTGGCGGTATCGATGACATTGATGCCTGCATCCAGAGCCGCCCTCACCAGGGCGTCGGCATCGTCCTGGCCCAGTCTGCCGACCTGACCCCAGATGCCGTCACGGCCGCCGAAGGTCATCGCCCCGAAGCAGAATTCCGAGATGAACAAGCCGCTATTGCCAAGTCTGCGCATGCGCATGATGGGCATGGTCTCCGTCTTGAGGGATGGCCTCGACCCGGCAGGCGGGCCGGAGGCCATGTCGGCGTTTTCAGCTGTCCCTGACGATCAGCTTCCTGCCGCTATGCGTGCCGTCGAACAGGGTGATCAATGCCGCGGGCAGGGCATCGAACCCGTCGATGAACTCTTCGCCATATCGGATCCTGCCGTCACGGACCAAGGGCGCCATCTCGGCCAGGAATTCCGGGAAGCTGTCCAGGACATAGGGAATCGCGAACGCCTTGATGCTGACGAACCTGTAGTGGATCAGGGTGATCAGCCTCGGCAGATAATTCGTGCCGGTCGGCAGCTCGGTCTCGCTATAGTCGGCGATCGTGCCGCAGAGGGTCATCTTCGCGTCGGTGTTGAAATATTCCATCAGCACCGGGAAGATCGGCCCGCCGACATTCTCGAAGAACGCATCGATGCCATCCGGCAGGGCGCGCCTGACCTGATCCTCGACGTCCGCGGCCTTGTAGTCGATGGCCGCATCCAGGCCGAGTTCGTCCGTGAGCCGGGCGACCTTGGCGGGTCCACCGGCAACACCCACCACGCGAAGCCCGCGCAGTTTCCCCAACTGAGCCGCGGTGGAGCCGACCGCGCCGGCCGCGCCGGTGACCACCAGCGTGCCGCCGGGCTTGAATGCGTGAAGCTTTGTCATCCCGTACCAGGCGGTGAACCCGGTCAGGCCGAGCGGGCCCAGCGCGGTCGACAGCGGTGCTGCGTCGGGATCGAGCTTGCGGATGTCCGAGCCGTCGGACAGCGCATATCGCTGCCAGCCGGACCAGGACTGAACAGGATCGCCGACCGCGAAATCCGGGTGTCTGCTCTGTTCGACCACGCCAACCGTCGGCCCCCCCATCGGATCGCCGATGTTGATGGCCGGCCATTCGGACGAGCCGTTGCCCATCAGGTTGCGCTGATAGGGATCAACCGAGAACAGCCGGTTGCGAAACAGAACCTCGCCGTCTTTGGGCGAGGGTATGTCCGTGTCCACGACGTTGAAATCGCTCAACCGGGCCATGCCATCTGGGCGGGCCGCCAGGATGATCTGTCGGTTCGACATGTGTTTCATGGGGAAAATGTCCTTCAGGAACCCGGAATGATCCGTGGTCGGCCGGACCCGCGACGGGCACTGCCCGGCCCGCCGGTGCCTTGGCATTTATTATGTGTTGATCAGCACAAAAATAACTAAACGCCCCACTCGATGGAGTCAACGGCTTTATGTAATGATCGATGCAGAAATTATGACGGTCACGCGGTCGGCATCATCCGCCGATCGGTCTGGCCCATGGTCGCCTGCTGATACCGCGCTGCAGGCCGATCACCACCGCAAGGAGGCAGGGAAGGAATGTGACGGTCACGATCGTCGAGACGATGATGCCCGACAGCATGACCGCGCCCAGCCCGCGATAAAGCTCGGTGCCGGCGCCCGGAAGGGCGACCATCGGAAGCAGTCCGATGACATTGGCATAAGTCGACATCAGGATCGGACGGAGCCGGAGCCGCACCGCGTCCTGCACGGCCTCGACCGTGGATCGACCGGCATCGATCCCCGCATAGGTCTCCATCACGATCAGGATAGGATTGTTGACCACCGCGCTGAGCAGCACGAGAAATCCCAGCAGGGTGATCATGTCGAATGGCTGATCGACCCTGCCGAGGCCCAGAGTCTCCAGAACAGCACTCATGCCGTTGAGCAGCGCCAACCCTAGAATGCCGCCCGCGGCACCGAGCGGAACCGTCGTCATCACGAAGAGGGGACGCCCCCAGTGCCGGAAGACGGCCACCAGCATGAAATAGGACAGGACGAGCCCGAGCGCGAAATTCCCGAACAGCGACTGACGCGTCGCGTCCAGCTGATCGCTCGCGCCGGTGATGTCGAGCGTCACGCCGTCCGGAACCTCGCCGGCCGCGATCATGTCGGCCATCAACTCTTGACGAACACGCGCGATACCCGTCTCCAGTGCCACCGAGCGGGGCGGCACGATGCTGATCGTCACTGTGCGGCGCCCGTCCACGCGCCGGATATTGTCGGTGTCGACCGACCGTTCGAAGTCGGCCAGCGCCGAGACGGGAAGCACGCCGCCCGACGGGGTCGCGATGGGCAGATCCCGGAGCATCTCAAGGCGCTCGGCGCCGCCGGTGCTGCTGAACAGATAGATGTCGACGCGGCGGCCATCGAGAATCATCTCGCCGGCGAAGGCGCCATCGCCGAGGGCTGCGACGGCGTAGCCGAAACGGTCGGCATCGAGCCCGACTTCGGCGAGGCGGTCCCATCTGGGGCGCAGTTCCAGCATCGGCTGATCGAGGCTGAGCGCGCCCGGCTCTGAACTCACCTGCGCCTCCTGGAAAAGCCGCTCCGCGCGGGCATAGGCCGCACCGGCGACACGATAGACCTCTGCCAGATCCTGCCCGGCGACCTCAAGATTGATGCTGCGCGTGCCGCCATCATCCCCCGATATGACCGAGCCGCGCGAGGTGGCGGCGCGCATCCCCGGAACCGCCGTCATCCGCTCTTCAAGTGCGCGGCGCAGCCGATCGAGTTCGGACGGATCGCTGGGATCGGTCACCACCGTGATGCCCTGCGCGCTCACGAACATCGCGAACGTATTGATGCGGGGAAAGCCGGGGGCAGGCCCGGCGTCTTCGGGGCCGTTGCCGTCGATCTGCCGCCGCAGATCCACGATCAGTGCCCGGGCCACGCCGTCCATTTCGGTCAGGCTGTAGCCGGGAGGTGCCACCATCTGGGCGAAGATCCGTGTCTCCTCTCCCTCTGGCAGATAGTCGGCCGGCGGGGTCAGAATGACGAGGCCGAGCCCGGCGGCCAGCATCGTGCCGCAGATGACGGCCGTGCAACGCGCGCGCGAGCGCGTGAACCAGCCGAGCCTGCGCCCGACCCGGTCGAAATGGTCCTCGCCGACGGCAGGCGCACGCGCCTCCGCCCGCAGCCAGCGCGCGGCAAGAGCCGGCACCACCGTCACCGCGACGACGAGCGATGCGATGACCGCCGCGACGATCGCGATGGCGATGTCCGAGAAGATTTCCCCGGCCTCCTCCTCGATGAAGAAGATGGGCAGGAACACGATCACGGTGGCCACCGTGCAGGCCAGCACCGCCGGCCAGACCCGCCTGACCCCTTCGACAGCCGCGGCGAACGGGCCGAACCCGCGTCTGCGGGCCTGATCGATGCTCTCCAGCACCACGGCCGCGTTGTCGACCGTCATGCCCAGCGCAAAGGCGATGCCCGCCAGCGAGATGACGTTCAGCGTGCGGCCGGTCAGCAACAGGCCGACAAAGGCGGCAATCGTGCAGATCGGAATCGCCACGACACCGATCGCGGTGGTTCGCGCCGAGCGCAGGAACACATACATGATGCCGGTCGCAAGCAGGGCCCCCGCCACCAGCGCCTGCCATACGCTGACCACCGCCGCCTCGACATAGCGGGCGTCTTCACTGAAAAGGGTGATGTCGAGACCCGCCGGCGCAAGGACATCGCGCCGGGCGGCCTCGATTTCCGGCAGGACCGCATATTTGGTCTGGATAACATTCGCGCCCGCCTCGCGGCGCACCGCGAGAAACAGCGCCGGATCGCCATTGTGAAATGTCAGCGCCTGCTGCTCGAAATGCTCAAGGCGTACCTGAGCCACATCCGCCAGACGGGTGATCGTGCCGCCGCCTTCGTCGATCACCAGGCTTGCGATGCTTGCCACATCCCTGAACCGCCCGATCGCCCGCACCAGAACCCGACGTTTGCCGCTCTCCAGATCACCGCCCGACGTGTCGATGTTGCGTGCCCGGAACGCATCGCGAACCGCACTCATATCAAGGCCGCGCTGCGCGAGGCGTTCCGGATCGATCACGATGCGGACCTGACGCTCGGCCCCGCCATTGATCTCGACCAGCGCCACGCCGGGCACCCGCTCGATCCGCGGGCGTACCTCGTCTTCGACGAAGTCGCGGACCATCGCCAGATCGAGTTGCTGCGCGCTACCGGCTTTGGGCGCGATCGCGAAATACATGAACGGCTCTTCCGAGGCCGACATCGTCGACAGCGCCGGCGGGTCGACGTTCTCCGGATAGCGCGACACCTGGCTCAGCGCATTGCTCGTCCGCAGCAATGCCTCGTTGATGTCGGTGCCGAACGGAAAGTCGAGCTGGATCCTCGCCTGCCCGGAGGTTGCGTTGGAGATGATCCGGCGCAGGCCGGGCAGCGTCCTGAGATGCTGTTCCTGCTCGATGAGGATGTCCTGCTCGATATCCTGGGGCGTCGCGCCGGGCCAACTGGTCTCGACGACGATCGTTCGCGTCGAGACGTCGGGGATCATCTGCACCGGCACACTGAACGCGGCCATGATGCCGAGCACACACAAGGCAAGGACGGTGACGGCGATCAGGTTTCCCTGTCGCAACAGCAGATCGAAGCTCATCGCGGTAACTCCCCCCCGGCAGCGGCCCCCCCGGCAGCGGCCCCCCCGGCAGCGGCCCCCCCGGCGGCGGCCCGCGCGATGGCGGCCGACTGCCCGTCCTCCAGGGCTTCGTTGCCCCGGACGACGACGTGGTCTCCGATGCGCAGGTTTCCGGATACGGCAACCTGATCACCCTGTCCATACAGGGCCCGGACGGTCCTGCGGCGCGCGACGGAGATGCCATCCGCCTGTTCGATGACGAAGAGGCTGTGCCCGCCATCGGCCTGCCGCAGCAGCGCATCGCGATGGACCGCGAACAGGCCCTCCATCGGCGGCATGGAAATTTCCGCGCGCGCCGACATGCCGGGCAGCAGGCGCGCGTCCGGATCATTGATCAGCAGACGCAGCAGGAAGGTGCGCGCCCGCGCATCCACGACCGGCACCTTGGCTGCGACCCGTGCGGGCAGCGCGGTGCGACCAAGCGCCTCGGAATAGACCCGGATATGCGCGCCATCGCCGATCTGCCCGTATCGTTCCTGCGGTACGTGCAGATCGAGGCGGACCCGATCGGTTGCCACCAGTCCGAGCACCGATGTTCCGAGCGCCACCCATGCGCCGGAATCGGTCAGCCTCTCGGTGATGACGCCCGAGAACGGCGCCGGCAGATGATGGCGCGAAACAAGCTCCTCCTGCTCGCGCACCGTCGCGCGCGCAGATCCTTCCGCGGCTTGCGCGATAGCGAGATCGGATTCACGCGCCTCGACCTGCGACCGGGCGATGACGCTCTTCTCGCCGAGCCCTCTCGCGATCGCCAACTGCCGCCCGGCCTCGCGGCGAACGGCTGTCGCCTGCTCCAGTTGCGCGCGTGCCCGTTCCAGCACCTGTCGCGAGACGTCGGGGTCGAGGTCCAGCAATCCCTGGCCGGTCTCCACCCTGTCGCCGGCATCGACATGGACCTGCGACACAAGCCCGTCGACGCGGGGAGACAGTTGAACCTGACGCTCGGCGGTCACCGATCCCGAGATCGACAGCACCTCGCCGAAATCGGCCGGCCCGACACGTTCGGCCGAGACCGAGGCCGCCGGGCGCTCGCTGTCCTCTGGTGCCGGTTCGCGGCAACCCGCGAGCACCAGACCGGCAAAGGCGAGACAGGCCAGCCAGACCTGATGCGACCGACCGCGCCGTGCCGAACCGGGTGGAGATCGTCGCGGGTCGGCATGTACAGTGTTGTGCGGAGAGACAGCCCGCCAGTGCCTGCGCACACTGATCATCGACCTGCCGTTGGCTGCGTCCTGCGCAGATTGCGTGCTCATGATCATCTCCGGCCTGGCCGTTATCCTGTGCCGGAAGAAAAAATACTGACAATTCATTGGCGTCGCTAATCGCATTGCCGGGAGACCACGACGATGCCCCGCACACCCCGAATTTCCTCGCGAAAACAACCCCAACAGGCGCGCTCGACCGACCTCGTCCGCGCTATCCTCGACGCGGCGGTTCAGGTTTTGGCGGCCGAGGGCATGCAGCGTTTCACCACCGCGCGCGTCGCCGAGCGGGCCGGGGTCAGTATCGGCTCGCTCTACCAGTACTTCCCGAACAAGGCGGCGATCCTGTTCCGGCTGCAGAGCGATGAATGGCTTGAGACGAGCGACCTGCTCCGCACCATCCTGGAGGATCGCCGTATGCATCCGCTCGACAGGCTGCACACGCTGGTTCATGCATTCGTGCAGTCGGAATGCGACGAGGCAGCCGTGCGCGGGGCACTCGACGACGCCGCGCCGCTTTATCGTGAGACGCCCGAGGCACAGGACATAAAACGATCCGCCGATCTGGCGACCAGTGCGTTCATGCAGGAGGCCTTACCCGACGCCCCCGACGAGGTGCGCGCACTGGCCGAGGGCGTGATCTTCAGAACGCTGTGGTCCGTCAGCAAAAGCTTCTCCGACACCCCGCGCACCCCCGCCGAGATCGAAGCCTATGCCGACGCCATGGCCGCGATGTTCTGCGCCTATCTCAAAACGCTTCAGGCTGGGTGAGGGTGGGTGCCGGCCTTGGCCCATACCACCACCTTCACATGGACAACAACCTCGGCCATCACCTGAAGCAGATCGTCTCCAAACCCAAGCCCTTCTCCTGGACCGCCGATCCCGACGCCATCATCGCCGCTGTCAGGCGCGGGCATCAAACGCTGGATTCGCACCGGAAGGACCGGCCGTGAGCCTCACGGCGAGACGCTTCAAGAAGTACCTGCGGGGTACGCGGTCGCTACAGCTTCATGGCAATTTTCGTCGCAGATTCATCTGCGGCCTTCTCGATATCCCGAGGTGTTCCCAGCATTGCCGGCAGACCCTTCACACGTTCGTAGATCGCGGCCTTCAACTCGTCCCTGGTCGGGCGCGGCGTGAGATTCCGGAGATTAGAGATCGCGTGCTTGAGTTCCGTGGTATCGCTGGGGTGCGACGTGAACCACGTTGGCCTGGAGGCCCAGCACTCGATGGCTTGCAGAATGTCTTGTCGCATGATTGCACTGTTCCTCGTTGCGTGCTGGCGGGCGGGGCTCAGCTTTTGCCGGGAACGATGTACACACCGATCCGCTCGGCCAGATCGATCACTCGCAGCAACCGCGCGACCTCGACGGTCGAATGCACCTGCCCGGCCAGCTTGCCCTTGTCGAAAGTCTTCAAGCCGGCCGTATGGGGCACGTCGTGAAAAACCGTCTCCATCAGCGCACAGTCCATTGTCGTGCCGCCGTACAATGTGGGAATCGGCTGGCCCTGGTCATCCTGAATCGGACTGAAACGGGCATTGCCCCGCATGCCGGGGTTGAACTGATCCGCGCGGTACTGATCCTGATGCACGCGGTGCAGAACCTGCCCCTCGGGCAGTTCCGTCAGCGTGGCGTGCAGGCTCTCCGGCGGCACCGGCGTCGCGGACGTGGCCTCGTCGGCAGGTTTGGCGGGCGCGGGCGACCTGACGCCGCGCCTGCTAGCCATGCGCGACCTCTGACACGTCGTCCAGCGCCGCCTCGATCACCCGCTCCGGCGCCGTCGCCAGCAGATCCTGCGGGCGCTTACCGCCCAGAAAGCTGTTGTCGGAGCGGAACCAGTAGGCCATGCCCCAGCCGTCCTTGTGCCCGGCGAAAGCGTCGATCACCTTGGCCATCGCCTTGAGCGGCCGGAAGCCCGCTTCGCGGTCCAGGCCGTAACCGGGGAAGTAATCGACCCCGTTATGGGAGATGGCGAAAATCAGTCCCTGCTTCTTCCACTTGTTGGGCTGCGCGCTGGGATTGCGGGTACTCAGCCCCGCCAGTTGGGCGACCTCGGCGGCAGTCAGCCAGTCGCCGCTCTCCAGTACCGCCTTGCGGGCCTGCACCAGCATGGCCGCTTCCTTGAGCAGCCGAGGGGATGGAGGTCTGCGCGGCACCAGCACCTCGACCAGACGTTCCAGCGATTCGCGGTCATGGCGCTCCAACAGTGCCCCGAACATCAAAGATGCGACGTTGGTGACGTTCTCCGCCAGCGCCTCGAAGGCGGTTGGCTTGATATGATCGAAGGTCAGCACCAGCACATGGTCGGCATGCGACCGGCCCAGCCGAGCCTGCACGTCCTTGGGGGTTCCGATCAGGGTCGAGACACCCGCATGTTCTGCGACAACGCTCATGATGCTCTCCTGATGAGATATTCAAGTTATTAACTTCTATCATATCCTTGATAACCCATCAATCTGAACCCGCGACCTCACCGACGGCCATGGGGTGCCAACCAGACATATCCATCAAACCGGCTGCGGCTCACACTCCCTGCCCGGGCGATACGCCGGATAAGCAGCATGACGGCTGCTGCGCCCCCCCCTCACCCCAACGGCAACACCCGCGAATACTTCACCTGCCCCAGCGCGAAGCTCGATTCAATCGAGCCAACCCCGTCCAGCTTGGTCAGGCGGTCGCGGAGGAAGGCTTCATAGGCGGCGAGGTCGGCGCAGACCACGCGGAGCAGGAAGTCGCGGGCGCCGGTCATCAGGTAGCA
This sequence comes from Tistrella bauzanensis, assembly GCF_014636235.1. Classification (NCBI taxonomy): domain Bacteria; kingdom Pseudomonadati; phylum Pseudomonadota; class Alphaproteobacteria; order Geminicoccales; family Geminicoccaceae; genus Tistrella; species Tistrella bauzanensis. The sequence continues at coordinate 23,309 of NZ_BMDZ01000058.1, read as the reverse complement.
TTCCATCACCTCGGGCCAGGCGGTGATCGCGCGGGCGAAGGCGTCGAGTTCGGGGGCGCGCTGGCGTTCCAGCTTGATCGAGATGAACACCGAGACCGGCAGGCCGACGCTGTTCTGGTTGACCAGCGCCGCATAGCCGGTGATCACCCCCGCCTCTTCCAGCAGGCGGATGCGGCGCAGGCAGGGCGATGGCGACAGGCCGACGCGTTCGGCCAGGGCCTGGGCGGTCATCCGGCCGTCTTCCTGCAGGGCCTTCAGGATGCGGCGGTCGATCGGGTCCAGATCCGGTTTGGTGGATATCGCCATACGGATGCCCTTTCCTGACAGATAACTGCGTGCAGTGTGGGTATCGAGCCAAAAATAGGCAAGAACCGGCGCGCGCCCGGGTGCAGAATAAGGCTTCCGGACGATGACGGGAGAGACCGCATGACCAGGATCGCTGCCCGGATGGCGGGCGAGACGCGCGACGACACTCATCTGGCGATGCTCGATGCGCTCAGCCGCAAGGCGTTGTGGCTGTCGAACTGGATGATCCACCACGCGAACCACATCCGGCCGAACGCGTCGGGTGTGAAGGTGGGCGGGCATCAGTCGTCCTCGGCCTCGATGACCGCGATCATGACGGCACTCTATTTCGATGTGCTGCGCCCGGAAGACCGGGTGGCGGTGAAGCCCCATGCCGCGCCGGTGTTTCATGCCATCCAGTATCTGTTCGGCCGCCAGACGCTCGACAAGCTGAAGGCATTCCGGGGCCTCGGCGGCGCGCAGTCCTATCCGTCGCGCACCAAGGACACCGATGATGTCGACATTTCGACCGGATCGGTCGGGCTGGGCGTGGCCTTCACTGCCTTCGCGTCGATCGTGCAGGACTATATCCGCGCCAAATCCTGGGCGCGGCCCGACATGCCCGAAGGCCGGATGATCGCCCTGGTCGGCGATGCCGAGCTGGATGAGGGCAATGTTTATGAATGCCTGCTGGAAGGCTGGAAGCAGGGCCTGCGCAACACCTGGTGGGTGATCGACTATAACCGCCAGAGCCTGGACGGCGTGGTCCGCGAGGGGCTCTATGACCGGATCGCCGCGATCTTCAAGGCCTTCGACTGGCGGGTGGTGACGATCAAATACGGCGCCCGCCAGCGCGCCGCCTTTGCCGAGCCCGGCGGCGAGCGGCTGCGCGCCTGGATCGATGCCTGCCCCAACGGCCTGTATTCGGCGCTGATGTATCAGGGCGGTGCGGCGTGGCGCGCGCGGTTGCAGGATGATCTGGGCGACCAGGGCGATGTCAGCGCGCTGATCGCGCGCCGCGACGACGCCGAACTGGCCGATCTGATGGCCAATCTGGGCGGCCACTGCCTGGAAAGCCTGCTCGACGCCTTCCACGGCATCGACGACGACCGGCCGACCGTGTTCATCGCCTATACCGTCAAGGGCTGGGGCACGCCGCTGGCCGGCCACAAGGACAACCATTCCGGCCAGATGACGGAAGCGCAGATCCATGCGCTGCGCGATGCCATGGGCGTGCGCGCCGGCCATGAATGGGCACCGTTCGAGGGGCTGGGCATCGACGAGGCGGTGTTGCGCGCTTTCCTCGACCGGGTGCCGTTCAATACTGGCGCCAGTCGGCGGCTGAGCGCCGCACCGGTGGCGGCGATCGGGCCGCAGGCGGTTGGTGGCGCCTCCACACAGGCGACCACCTCCACCCAGACCGCCTTCGGGCGGATCATGGACGCGATCGCCAAGACCGACACCGATCTGGCCCGGCGCATCGTCACCACCTCGCCCGATGTCACGGTCTCGACCAATCTGGGCGGCTGGGTGAACCGCCGCGCGCTGTTCGCCGCCGACGAGATCGCCGACATCTTCCAGCGCCAGCGCATCCCCAGCGCCCAGAAATGGCATTTCTCCCCCCAGGGCCAGCATATCGAGCTGGGCATCGCCGAGATGAACCTGTTCCTGCTGCTGGGCGCCGCCGGCCTGGCCCACGAGTTGTTCGGCGAGCGCCTGCTGCCGGTGGGCACGCTGTACGACCCGTTCATCTCACGCGGGCTGGATGCGCTGAATTATGCCTGCTATCAGGATGCCCGCTTCATGGTGGTCGCCACCCCGTCCGGCGTGTCACTGGCCGGCGAGGGGGGCGCGCATCAGTCGATCGCCCAGCCGCTGATCGGCATGAGCCAGGACGGGCTCGCCTCGTTCGAGCCGGCCTTCGCCGACGAGTTGGCGGTGATCATCGACTGGGGCTTCAGCCATATGCAGCGCACCGGCGCCAAGACCCCCGATCCGGTCAGCTTCCTGCCCGATGCCGCCGGTGGCGCCGTCTATCTGCGGCTCTCCACCCGGCCGGTCGACCAGCCACGCCGCGCGATGACGCCCGCGCTTGCCGATGCCATCATCACCGGCGGCTATTGGCTGAAGGCGCCGGAGCCGGGCTGCGAGGTGGTCATCGCCTGCCAGGGCGTGGCGATGACCGAGGCGGTGGCGGCGGCCGGGCTGATCGGCGGTGCCCGGCGCAATGTCGCGGTGCTGGCCGTCACCTCGGCCGACCGGCTGCATGCCGGCTGGCTCGCGGCGGAAAAGGCCCGGGCGGAGGGGGCCCGGGCGGAGGGAGCGATGGACGCCGTCTCACCGGTTGAGCGCCTGCTCGATCAGGTGCCCGACCATGCCGGGATCGTCACCGTCATCGACGGCCATCCGGCGACGCTGGCCTGGCTGGGCGGGGTCAACGGCCATCGGGTCGCGGCGCTGGGTGTCGACCATTTCGGCCAGACCGGCACGGTCGAGGATCTTTATGCCCATTACGGCATCGACGCCCAGGGCATCGCCGCGGCGGCGCGGCGCTTCACCCGGGGCCGGCGGCGGCGCGGCTGAGCCGCCACCCTTCCGTCGTCACCCGCCCGTCTTGCCACCCCCCGCCCTCATCAGGCCGGATCGATGTCGACCATCACCGGCACATGATCTGATGGCTGGGTCCAGCCACGGGCGTCCTTCAGCACGCTGGCGCCGCGCACGCGTGGCGCCAGCCCGCCATCGGTCCAGATATGGTCCAGCCGGCGCCCGCGATCGGCCGCCGCCCAGTCGCGGGCGCGATAGGACCACCAGGAATACAGCTTGATGTCGGGCGTGATCACCTGGCGCACGACATCGGTCCAGGCGCCGGCCGCCTGAACCCGCGCCAGCTTGTCCACCTCGACCGGCGTGTGGCTGACCACCTTCAGCAACTGCTTATGGCTCCAGACATCGGTTTCCAGCGGCGCGATGTTCAGGTCACCCACCATCACCCGCGGCGTGGTGTCGCCGGCAACCGTGGCGCCCCAGTCGGTCAGATCGTCCAGGAAGCGCAGCTTGTGGGCGAATTTCACGTTCAGCGCGGGATCGGGGATGTCGCCACCCGCCGGGACATAGAAATTATGCACCACCATGCCGTCGGCCAGCCGCGCCGAGATGTGGCGGGCATCCTCCACCCCGCCCCAGAAGCGGTGGCCGGCGGGCTCGATCGGCCGCTTCGACAGGATCGCGACACCGTTATAGCCCTTGTCGCCCCGGTAAAGCACATGCTCGAAGCCCAGCGCCCGCACCGCCTCCATCGGGAAGTTGGCGTCGTCGACCTTGGTTTCCTGAAGGCAGACCACATCGGGGCGGGCCTCTTCGACCACGCGGCCGAGCAGGCCCAAGCGCAGGCGCAGCGAATTGATGTTCCAGGTGACGAGGCGCAGACGGTCGGTCATCGGGGGCACATCCTCTCAAAGATCATCCAGCGGCCGGGCCGCGATCTTCGCGGGCGCGACTGCCAGAGACAAGAGAAGAGTGAGCGCGGCCAACAGTCAGCCGGCGCCAGCCCCCGCCTCGTTGCGGAAGGCCAGCGGCGCGCGACCGGTCATCGCCTTGAAGGCGCGGGTGAACGCGCTGGTCTCGCTATAGCCCAGATGCAGGGCGATCAGGGTCACCGGCATGGCGGTCTCGGTCAGCATCACCACCGCCAGCCGCCGGCGGACGGTGTTGCGCAGATCGGCGAAACTCACCCCGCACTGATCCAGCCGGCGTTGCAGGGTGCGGGCGCTCATCCCCAGGTCGGCGGCGACATGCTCAAGCTCGATCGGGGCGGCGCGGCACATCGCCTCGGTGATCCAGGCCTCGATGCCGCCGGTGAAATCGATCCGCGCGGTGCGGGTCGCCAGATCGTCGGCCAGCCGCGCCACCACCTGATGGCAGGCGCGCGGATCGGCGGTGGCGATGGGGGTCTCCAGCCAGCGCGCCGGAAACACCAGCGCATTGCCGCCGGCACCGAAGCGCACCGGGCAGCCGAAATGATGCCGGTAATCGGCCGCGTCACCATCGGGCTGATGGCGGAACTCCACCCAGCTTGCGGAAAATCGCGGCCCCAATAGCCATTTCAGCACGTCATGCTTCAGCGCCAGGGTGAAATTGGCATCCTGGACCCGCTCATGCACCGTCGGATCCTCGATCTCATAGCTGACCCGCGCCAGATCGCCCGAGACGGCGCACACCGCCCGGCTGTTGTCCTGGGCCGTGGGCAGATAGCGGCAGAATTTCTCCAGTGCCGCACCCACGGTCTGGTCGCAATGGAACACCTCGCCGATGCCGCCCAGCCGGCGGATGTCGAAGGCCCGGCCGAAATCGAGCCCGAAGGTGGAACTGCCAACCTCGGACGCCGCCGCCTCCAGGGTGGCCGTGAAGCTGGCCAGCGGCAGAACCGGCTGCACCCCGCAATCGGGATCGCCCGACAGGCCGATGCGCGCGAACACATCTTCCGGACGACCGCCCTTCGACTTGATAACCGCATGCAGGCCGTAAATGGCACCCGTGGTGATGGTGCCGAATTGATGGGATGAGATCATGACCCGGACCCTTGTCAGAACGGAATTTTTCTTGGCCGTTCTTGTTCAGGATGCGGATCACAAGGCAAATTTTGTGCCAATACTTGAGGCCCGCAAAGCCGCCGGTCCGCGGCCGATCACCTCAGATAAAATGCATTTATTTTATGCAGCGATCACCATAGCGGCAAATCTGCACTCAAAACAGGCATATTTCCGCGAGCAGCGGTGCCGGCACCAGCAGTGTCACGGCACCGATCGCGGCAATGGCGACACCCAGCCCCACGCGCAGATGGCCGGCATGCAATCCGCCCCTGCGCGGATGCCCCACCCTCCGGCCATGCCCGGCCAGTGCGGCAATTCCATAGGCGCTGCCAGCCACCGCCGGCATGGTGCCGAGCGCGAAACCGGCCATGACCAGCGCCCCTCCGGCCGTGCTGCCCGACAGCAGGGCGGTCAGCAGTGCGGCATAGACCATGCCGCAGGGCATCAACCCCCAGATCGCGCCCATGGCGAAGCCGCCGCCGCCCCGGCCAAGGGGCCGCGCATATTGTCCGGTGAGCTGGCTGGTCAACCGGCCGATCGCCCGCGCCCAGCCATCGAACAGCCGCGGCCCCGCGCCGATGCCGGCCAGCGCCGCCCCCACCCACAGCAGGTTGGCGGCGGCCAGCACCCGCAGCAGTTGATTGGCGCCCGCCAGATCCAGCAGCCCGGCCAGCGCCCCCGATCCGGCGCCGACCGCGCCACCGGCCAGGGTATAGGTGGCGGCGCGGCCAAGCTGGATCTGCATCAAGGCCCCGGCGCGGGCGCGGGCGGTGCCGCCAGGATCGGCGGCGATCAGCGTCGCCGAGGCGATGCCGCCGCAGATCCCCGCGCAATGCAGGCTGCCGGCCAAACCCAGCAGCAGCCCGCCCATGAAGGTCGGCATGGTCGACATCGGCGCCCCTCCCGGCCTGGTTCACCGCCCCCCTGCCCGCCGTCTCAGCCGGCGGCGTTGGCGCAGCAGCTCGCGGCATTCACCTCCGGCGGCAGATCCAGGCACGGGTTGCCGTTGAAGAACCCGGCCGGCATCAGCTTGAAGCCGGTCATCACGCAGGGCTGGACGGGGAAATCCTCCACCCGCACGGGATGGTGCAGGCCGAAGACATGCCACAGCACGATGTCGGTGTTCTCGACCGGCCGGTCCTGGGCCACGAAATCAACGATGCCGCCGGCGCCGGTGGAATGGTTCATGTACTCGCCGGCCGGATAGCGTTCTTCCGGGTCATAGGCGGTGACCCAGACATGGTTCTGCACAAAGCCGGCGCGCTGGCCCGATGGCGAATTCGGCCGCACGAAGGGTGTCACGCAATTCGGCGCGTCCAGCTTATAGGCAACCGGCGTGCCGGCATGATTGGTCTTGTCGGGGTTGATGATCTTCCAATAGCGATGGCTGGCCGGGTTGGCGCGGCGGCAGGCCTCAAGCTCGGTGCGCAGCACGGTTTCCGCCTCGTAGAAGCCGTTGCCATAGGGGTTGTCGGGGCCTTCCTCATCGGCATAGGTGTTGCACTCGACGATGCTGTTGGCATCCCCATCCACCGCCATGTCCAGCCGGGCGCAGAAGATGTGCTGGTGGATGTGGCCGACCACGCCCGGCGCCACCTCGCGGCCATATTTCGGTGGCTGGCCGGGGATGCAGGCGGCGGTGTTGATGATGCCGGTCGCCTTCATCTCGAATTCGATCGTGCCGTCGATGTGCAGATACCAGTAGAGCGCGTATTCGTAATTGCCCACCGTGCAGATGCACGACACCACCAGCTTGCGGGCGCGGCGCACCTCGGCGCGGTTGGTGCGGAAATCCCAGTGCTTCCACAGCAGGCCGCTGTCCTCCTCGTGGATGCAGATCGCCTTCTCGATGGTCATGACCTCGCCGGTCATGGTGTTCAGATGCGCGTCCAGATATTCGATCGCGCCCAGGCAGTCGCAGCCCAGCTTCAGCGAATTGGCCAGCTTGCCGATGCCATACTCGCCGATATCGAACACGTTCTTGCGGAAATGGCCGTTATCGGGGCTGCCGTAGGGCACCACCATCTCGACCAGCGAGGCGCGATGCACGATCGGCCGGCCGCCATACGAGATGTCGTGCAAGGTCAGCCCCTCGCGGGCATTGAAGCCCACCACCAGCGACCACTTGTCCCAGACCAGCCGTGATCCGTTCAGGGTGAAGCTCACCCCCTCGGGCTGCACGACATTGATCGGCTTCAGCCCGGTGCGGAAGCTGTCGCGGAATTCGGTCTCGTAATTGTGCTCGGTCATCGGCACCGGCACCACGCCGTAATCATCGACCCGGATCACCGCGCTGGTCTTCAGATCGACGACCGCGTTCACGCCCTCGATCGGATGGGCATAGAAATTCTCGTTCTCGCGCAGCCGCAGCCACGCGAATGTGTGGCAGAGATGGCGCCCCTCCTCGCCCGGTACCGAGAAATTGCCCGCCGACCAGGGATCGACACAGACCATGGCCATGTCGGTGATGCCACGCTTGGCACAGGCCGCGATGAAATCGGGGCTGGCCTTCACGATGTCCTCGATCGCCATGAACTGTTCAAGCTGGATCATCGGCCGCGCATCGGGCAGCTCGACCGCCGAGGTCAGCGCGCCGGCATCGAGATCCACCACCACCCGCACCACACCGATCCGTTCCGGATGAAACAGATTGGCCCGCGCCTCACGCGGCACCGACGCGCCGGCCCGCAGGCTGGCCTTGTCGGGCTCTTTCAGCTCGATGGTCTCGAAATACAGGCCGGCCAGCCGCGCCTCGCCGCGGATCACCGCGACCGCCTTCAGGATCTCGGCCGGCGACAGCGGCGCCAGCGGATGGGTGATGACCGGCGCCGTCGCGGCGGGGGCGTCAGCGTGACAGCAATCCATGGAGGGAAACTCCTTCAGGTAACGGAAGCGGGGGGCGGGTAACGGAAGCGGGGGGCGGGTAACGGAAGCGGGGGGCGGGTAACGGAAACGGAGGGCAGGGGGCGGGGGCAGGCGGGGGTATGGGTGGGGAGGGAAGGTCAGGCGACCTCCTCGAAGGCCCGGCCGATGCTCTGATAGACTGCGGGGCGGCGGTGGCGCAGGCGAAGCGCGATGCCGGCGCCCGCCAGACCGATGGCGGCGATGATCAGCGGGAAACCGGCCACGATCATCGAATCCGAGCCGCTGACCAGCTCGACATTGCTGATCACCAGGATCAGGCAGATGCCCAGGCCCAGCATCGCCAGCGCCGGCGCCACCAGCCGGTGCCAGAGGCCGACGCCGCGGCTGTCGGCGCGGAAGAAGCCCAGCACCGCCAGCGACACCAGGATCTGGATCACCAGAATGCCGATGCTGGCGAAGGTGCTCATCCAGGCGAAGACGATCGCGAAGGGGTCGAGGCCGGTCAACGCGAACAGCGCCACCGCCCCCAGCGCCAGCCCGGTCTGCACCTTCCCCGCCACATGAGGAGACTGGTGATCACGATGGGTGGCGGCAAGGCCCGTCCAGGCCAGCCCCTCGCGGCCGATCGCGAAGAAATAGCGGTTGATGGTGTTGTGGAACGACAGCGCGCAGGCGAACAGGCTGGTGATCAGCAGCACGTTCATGACCAGGGTCACCGATGGGCCGAGCAGCGCGTCGGAGGCATCGAAGAACAGGGTGGCGGTGTGTTCCGCCGACACGGCCGCGATCGCCGAGGGGCCGTAATACTGGGTGATCGCCCAGGTCGAGAAGGCATAGAAGCAGGCGACCACGATCACCGCCACATAGGTGGCGACGGGAATGGTGCGCTTGGGGTTGCGGGCTTCCTCGCCGAAGATCACCGTCGCCTCGAAGCCGATGAACGAGGCGACCACGAACACCAGCCCGATGCCGAGACCGTCGGCGAAGATGGCCGAAGGCGTGAACGGCACAATGGTCAACCCCTCGGGCACCGCGCCGCCCGCCACGCCACCACCACCGATGCCGGCGGCCACGATCGCCAGATCCAGCACCAGCAGAATGGCGATTTCCGCGAGCATGCAGATGCCGAGCAGCTTGCCGCTGAATTCGATCTTGCGCACCCCGCAGACATAGACCGCAAGGCCCAGCGCACCCGCGAACGCCCACCACGGCACCGCGATGCCCGACTGGGCGGCGATATCGGCCATGAAGAAGCCGAACAGCCCATAGACCGCGATGTCGATGGCGTTATAGGTGGCGAGCGCGATCAGTGCCCCGCCCACCCCCACGGGCTTGCCCAGGCCATGGGCGATGAACGGATAGAATCCGCCCGCCGAGCCCACGAAGCGGTTCATGGTGGTGAAGCCCACGCTGAACAGCAGATACAGCGCGCCTACCAGCAGATAGGTGCCGGCAACACCGGCGCCGTTGCCGAAGGCGAAGGCCGCGGGCGAGGCGCCGACCACGGCGGTCAGCGGTGCGGCGGCGGCCAGCACGAAGAACACGATATGCGGCACGCCGACGGCATCGCGGCGCAGGCGGCCGCCCGGTGCCGCAACGGCGCTGACATCCGGTGTGCCGGCACCGCCGGTTTTGGCTGCGCCGGCTTCGGTTGCGATGGACATGAGACCCCCTTGTCGTCCGGTACGCGGGCCTCCGGCTCCCCCGGTGGGGCCTGCGCACCCATGGACGGGTCGTTGTGCGACGGGGGCGGGCGGCAGGCTCCCCAGCCCGGCGCCCGGCCGCTGTCGCGACCCTTATGACGACAAGCTTCCCCCCTATGCCGCACCGCAACTTGACCCTGCACGACAATCGGGAATCCAGGACGACATCTGGCCGATCCACGGTTTGTAACCGTCCGCACTGCAATATCGGCTGGTAGCCCTCACACTCAGTGCCGCCCCTGGCGCTGTGCCCCCCCAACTTTGGTGGCGCGACGTCAAACCGCATTTGAAGTGGCTTTACAAAGCCTCATGGTCTGCCCAAATGCCGCGCAGGCGCGTGCCGCCCCGCCCGCACAGCACCGCCACACGCACAACCCGGCCCGTTCACCTTTTCTGGAGATCCCGGACATGTCGCCCGTCACCACCGAGCCCGTGAAGCCCGCCAGCCCTGCCCGCCCCGTCACCCACAGCGTGGTGCTGATCGAGGGCGACGGCATCGGCCCCGAGATTTCGGCGGCGGTGCGGCTGATCCTCGATGCGGCAGCGGCGCCCATTGCCTGGCAGCCGGCGGTGGCGGGTGGGCGGGCGTTCGCGGCCGGTGTCGGCACCGGTGTTCCGGCCGACACGGTCGCCCTGATCGAACAGACCCGGCTGGTGCTGAAGGCGCCGCTGGAAACCCCGGTCGGCCATGGCGGCAAAAGCGCCAATGTGACACTGCGCAAGCTGTTCGAGATGTATGCCAATATCCGGCCGGTGAAGGAACTGCCCGGGGTGACCACGCCGTTTTCGGGGCGCGGCATCGATCTGGTGATCGTGCGCGAGAACGTGGAAGACCTGTATGCCGGCATCGAGCATATGCAGACTCCCGACACCGCCCAGGCGCTGAAGCTGATCACCCGGCGCGGATCGGCCAAGATCGCGCGCGCGGCCTTTGAACTGGCCCGGCGCGAGGGGCGCGGCCGGGTGACCGCCGTGCACAAGGCCAATATCCTGAAGCTGACCGAGGGGCTGTTCAAGCGCACGGTCGAGGCGGTGGCCCGCGATTATCCCGACATCAACGCCGATGACATGATCGTCGATGCCTGCGCCCACAAGCTGGTGGTGGCGCCGGAACAGATCGATGTCGCGGTGATGACCAACATGAACGGCGATATTCTGTCGGATCTGGCCGCAGGCCTGGTCGGCGGGCTTGGCCTGGCCGCCAGCGCCAATATCGGCGACCATGCCGCGATGTTCGAGGCGGTGCACGGATCGGCGCCCGACATCGCCGGGCGCGGCCTCGCCAACCCCACCGCCTTTCTTCAGGCGGCGCTGATGCTGCTGCGCCATCTGGGTGAGACCGAACAGGCCATGCGGATCGAGGCGGCGCTGGCCCTGACCCTGACCGAAGGCCGGGTGCTGACTGGCGACCTTGCCCGTGGCCGTGGCGTCGCGCCGTCCTCGACCATGGCCTTCGCCGAGGCGGTGGCCGCCAATCTGGCGCGGATCGATATGTCGGAGTTGCCGGTCGTGACGCCGGCCGCCACCCCCGATGCGCCAGCCCCCCGGCCCCTGCCCGGCCGCCCGGCCCCCCTGCCCGACCGACTCGTGGTCGAGACCCGCGCCGATACCGGCTTCGATCTGTTCTTCGAGGTCGAGGACGGCGATCCGGCGGCCCTTGGCGCCGAATTGACAGCACTGGCCGAGGCGACGCCCTTCCGGCTGAAGCATCTGTCCAATCGCGGCACCGCCGTCTGGCCGGGAGACGCGGCGCGCACCGAGCTGACCCCGCATTGGCGCGCGCGTTTCCTGTGCCGGTCCGACGCGGCCGCCCCCCATGAGACGGACCAGGGCTTCGACGATGCGGCGGCGCTGGCGCTGATCGGCCAGATCGGCCGGCGCTATCGCTGGATGCATGTGGAAAAGCTGGCGGCGTTCAATGGCGCCGACGCCTTCAGCCGCGACCAGGGCGAGGCCTGAACGGCGGGTCTTCTGGCCGATACAGACGAAAACACCCCGCCAGGGTAGCCCTGGCGGGGTGTTTTCACAGGAAACTGGAGCGGGCGATCGGGATCGAACCGACGACATTCAGCTTGGGAAGCTGACGTTCTACCGCTGAACTACGCCCGCGATGGCCCGAAGATAGCCGGGCGCCGCGCGGTGATCAAGCGCGCAGATCAGCCGGAACCCTCGCCCCTGCCCGCCGGTTTCGTTTTTCTTGACCCGCAGCGCCGGCGGCGTGTGTATGGGCCGGATCACATGTCAGACCCTGCCTCATGACCGGAGATCCGACGACGATGCCGTCATCGACCGTGCCACCCTTGTCCGCGCGCCGGATCGGCGCCTGTATGCTTGCCTTGGGCCTCGCCGCCTGCGCCGGGCGACCGGATGGCGACGGCGGGCTGACCGACGCGGCCGACATCACGCCACTGGCGGGTGCTGTGCGACTGGCCGCTCCCGAAAACGACATGACCCTCGACTGTCTGATCGATCTGGACGTGAACACCCACCAGCAGATCGGCCGCTCGGTTGCCATCGATCAGGCGCCGATGGGTGTGGCCTATCATCCCGAACCCGATGGCCGCGTCGCGCTGGCCGTGTCGCTGAACGACCAGACCGCCACCGCGATGATCCAGCCCGATGAGGGCCGGGTGACGGTGCTGACCCCGGCCGATGCGGTCTCGGCCACACCGCGCATCAGCCCGGCGGTGATGCCGGCCACCCATCTGGCGTTTCTGGGCGGCGACGGCGTCTATGGCCGCACCCTTGAAGCCGGCCAGCGGATGGCGATGACCGAACCGCCGCTGCTGATCGCCCTGCTTGACCGGATCTTCACCGGCGCCCCCAGGGCCGGGGCCTCACTGCGCAGGCCCGCCGCGGCCGACAGCCACCGCAGCGTCATCGGTATGGTGGATGTCGACGGCCATCCCGGCGTGCTGGTCCGCGGCAGCTATCGCCAGCGCACCGAGGGCGCCCCGGGTGTCGCCCTCGACAGTCATGACTATCTGGACAGCCGCGCCATCGCCGACAATGTCTATGACCTGGAAACCGGCCTGCCGCTGCGCCAGGATCTCGACATCACCGTCGAGGCACAGGGCCGCCAACCGCGAGCTGATGTTGCGCTATGTGGCCAGCCTGACCTGCGCACAGCCGGCCTGAGACCGCGACAACCCCGGCAGCGGCGAGACCTGCAACACATCTCGACGCACTGATCTGCCGATATCCGGGACGGAACTTGACACGGTGGCGGGCGCAGCTTCGTCCTGGTTCGCCGATCCCGCAGAAATGAGATGTATCACCTCACATTCCTTCCAGATTACGGCGCGGAATACGGTTTCTATTCATGAAACCGACTTGTTGCGACTGCACAATATGCCTTATCGTTGACCCGGATACGGATCGGATCAGGAGGGGTATGATGGATTGGCTGATCGGCTGGCTGTTCGGCGGACTTCTTCTCTATCTCGTCTGCGCGGTGGTGGTTCTGGCGATCCGGTATCGCATGACCGACAGCGAGGGCGGCAAGCCACGTGAAACCCTGTCCCTTGGAGCCTATCTGCCGGTCTTCCTGCGCACCTACCGGATCCGCCTGATCGTCTCCGTCCTCCTGTCTCTGGCCATGCCGCTGCTCGGCATCCTGGCACTGCTCACGATCTTCCTCTCAAAGTCCGACAAGGGCGGGAAGATGGTCTACAAGAGCGAGAAGCAGTTGACGCGGGATGAGATCGAGGCGAACCGGGCCTGGCTGGCGGCACTTGGCCCCAATCACGACAGCCGGGCGGTACGGATCGAGGCGATGTTCGCCGAACGCACCGAAACGCTCGAAGCGGTGAAGTTCCTCACCTGGGACACATGGTCCGGCCCGGAGAAAACAACCCACTACGTCGGCTTCAGCGTGAAGCGCAATCTGGCGGTGATGGATAACCGCGAGCGCGAATACCTCCGGATCGTCGAACTGCTCAACAGCGCCGCCGACGGGGAGGAAGACCTTTATCGCTTCTGGCGCACGGCACTGATCTGGGGCGACGGCAAGGGTGAAAGTGGCCGCAGCCAGTATCAGAACATCGACGCCGAACGGCCTGTCGCCTTTGCCATCGAGCACAAGGGTGGCAGCGTCGACCGGGTGGTGTCGGCCATCAACAATCATCTGACCGAGAAGCGCCGGGTCGGTGCATTGCCCGCGGCACTCGGCCAGGTGGTGGCAGACGCGTCGGATCGTCTGGCGCCGGGCGGCCAGGGCTGGCTGAAGCCCGAACAGGTGACCGAGACCATCTTCGCGCCCCAGTCGCCGCATGTGCTGCATATCGGCAGCTTCCCCAACGGCCAGCCGCTGACCTATTCCGGCGAGGGCTCGATGATCACCATCGCCCCGCCGCGCTCGGGCAAGACCCAATGCCACGTCTTCCCGAACCTGCTGACCTGGACGGGTCCGGCCGTTGTGCTCGACATCTCGGGCGACATCTACGAGACCACCAGCCGGTGGCGGGCCGAGAATGTCGGGCCGGTCTGGAAATTCAGCCCGCTCGAACCCGAGAGCAGCCATTGCTACAATCCGCTCAGTTTCGTGCGCAGCCAGCCCGATTATATCTGGGAGGATTCAAAGCTCCTCGCCGAGATGATGATCGTGCCGTCGAACGCAAGCGATCTCTTCTGGGAGAACGAGGCGCGGACCGTGCTGACCGCGGCCATCGCCCATATCTGCTATGCCAACACACCCGAAAACCGGCCGATGCATGCGGTGCTCGACATCGTCTATGGCGGCGAGGCCTGGCAGAACATGCTGATGGGCCTGCGCATGGCGGTCGACGTGCGGGTGATGATGCAGCATGCCAACGCCTTCGAAGGCATGAACGAGAAGACGCTGTCGAGCGTGCTGCAGACCGCGCGCTCCAGCCTGGGGGCCTGGGCAGGCGAGCGGATCTCGCGGGTGACCGCGCGTTCGGACTGGAGCCCGCTCGACCTGCGCGGCGGTGGCAATCCCACAATCTATATCTATATGCGTCCCAACGAGGTCGACGCCTATCTGTCGCTGCTGCGGGTCTTCATCGGCCAGCACATCCGCATGCTGACCGCCGGCGCGGTCCCGCCGCGCGGCTCGCCGCCGATCCTGTTCATGCTCGACGAACTGCCGCGGCTGCGCACCATGCCACCGGTCGACGAGGCCCTGAATATCGGCGCCAAATACGGGCTCAGGTTGTGGATGTTCGCCCAGAGCGTCGGTCAGATGCAGGAAGCCTATAAGAATGCCGATGGCATGATGAGCGCCTGCGCGGTGCGCGCCTATATGAATCCCACCGGCGCCGACGGCCTCGCCGAGCGCCTGTCGGAAGAGATCGGCTATACCGACAGTCTGGTCGACGGGCAGCGCCGCCGGGTGGTCGAGGCGGCGGAACTGGCCGGTCCCGCCTTCCGAGAGCAGATGGTGGTTTTTGGCCTGGGCAGCCGCCCCGCCCGGATACGGAAGGATTTCGCCTGGAAGGACGAGATCCTGCACGACCGCATGGGTGCCGCCCCCTTCGTGCCGACGGCGCCGTCAGGCGAAACAGTGGCCTGAATGGACAGGATCTGAACAGACCGGCGACAAGGAGAACGGCATGTCCTGGGATCCCGGGTATCGTGATGTCTGGCAGGCTCACCAGGAAAAGCTGGCCGAGGCCGAGCGCGCAGCACAGGCGCTTCGCGAGGCCGAGACGGCACGCGATCTGGCGCCGGACGAGGCCGGGCGCGCAGCCAGGGCCGCGGAGGTCGACCGGCTGCGCGACGAGAAAATCGCGGCAGAGACTGCGGTCGCCGCACTGGAGATGGATGTCGCCCGGACCGATCCGCAGCGGGCCGCCTGGCTGGAGGAACGGATCCCCCCCGCCGACGGGCCGGCACGGGAAGCCGATCCGCTTGCCATGATTGGACATGAGACGCTGTCAAATGTGATCGAGCAGGCCGCGCATCTGGACACCACCGCGATGCAGGTGGTGTCGACCACGATCGAGGCCCTGCCCACACCTGGCGAGGTGGCGCTCTGGGCCGAGTCTGCCTCGACCGCGAAACTGATCGAGACCGCCGAAGCGCTGGGCCACGCGCCGGGCGCGCTGCCGCCCGAGGTGCTGGCCGCGAATGCGCGGCTGGTGGAGCGCCTCGACACGTTCGAGCAGAACCGCGACGACATTCTGGCCCGGCCGGACGCCGACCCTCCCGCCCCGCCCCGGCCGGACCAGGAACTCGCCGAACATCATGCCCGGCAGCAAGAGGTGCTGGACCACAAGCTCGACGAGATGCGGGCAATGCAGGAAGCGCGCATCGCCCGTGGCGATGTGCGCGACCCGGATGCACTGCGCGCGGCAATGGACAAAGCCGCCGAGCGCGAGCGACAGATGTTGGAGCAGCGCCAGGAGGCCGAACGCCAGCGGGCAGCCATGGAACAGGCCGAGCGTGAGGCGGCTGCCCGTCAGGAAGCCTTGATGCTCGCCGCCCGCCAGCGCTGACCACCGGGGCCCGTACCCCGCAACCTGTAGCAACCCTGACCTGTGCACAGCCGGGGTCAGACCATTCCGGCTTCAAGCTTTCGTGATTTGCCGCAGACACCCGGTTCCGGCTTATGGTGGGGGCCATCAGGCAAACGAGCGGCCGGGGAGCGGGCACGATGACGGCAGGTGTGGCGAGAACGGGCGGATGGCTGCTGTCGGCGGCAGCCGCGCTGCTGATGGGGTTGATGGTGCATCAACCGGTGGCGCGGGCGGCGGAAGCCGATGCGCCGGCCGGCGCGCCCGCCGACGACACGGCGGCCTGGGATGCCGTGCTCGCCGAGGCGCGCGGCCAGACCGTGCGCTTCAATGCCTGGGGCGGCGACCCCAAGATCAACACCTTCATCGCCGATATCGGCCGGCAACTGGCCGCGTGCTGCGCGATCACGCTTGAACAGGTGAAGCTGGCCGATACCGCCGAAGCGGTGGGCCGGATCCGCGCCGAGGCGGCGGCAGGCCGGCTTCAGGATGGCGGCTCGATCGACCTGCTGTGGGTGAATGGCGAGAATTTCGTGGCGCTGCGGCAGGCGGACCTGCTGTATGGCCCGTTCCTGGACCGGCTGCCCAATGCCCGGACGATCGACCTTGACGCCAACCCGGCGCTGACCTCCGACGGCCATATCCCGGTCGACGGTTACGAGGTGCCCTGGGGCCTGTCGCAATTCGCACTGGTCTATGACCGGGCGGTGACCCCGCAGCCGCCGCGCGGCCCCAAGGGACTGGCCGGCTGGATCGGCGCCCATCCCGGCCGCTTCACTTATCCGGCGCCGCCGGATTTCATCGGCACCACCTTCCTGAAGCAGATGCTGGTGATGCTGCTGGACGATGCCGGCCGGGCCGCGCTGGCGGCACCTGTCGACCCCGCCCGCGCGCCCGCGATCACCGCCCCGTTGTGGGACTGGCTCGACCGCGTGCGGCCATCACTGTGGCGCCAGGGACAGGCCTATCCGCCAAGCGGCCCGGCGCATGAACAACTGCTGATCGACCGGGCGGTGGATCTGGGCTTCGCCTTCCATCCGGGACAGGCGGCATCGGCGATCGCCGCCGGGCTGATGGCCGACACCGCCCGGGTCGCCGGCTGGTCGGGCGGCGGCATCGCCAATGCCCATTTCGTGGCGATCCCGCGCAATGCTCCGGCCAAGGCAGCGGCGATGGTGGCCGCCAACCATCTGATTTCACCGGCAGCCCAGGCCGCCAAGCTGGACCCGGCGGTGTGGGGCGACATGACCGTGCTGGCGGCGGACCGGTTGAGCGATGACGGCCGCGCCCGCTTTGCCGCCATCGATCTGGGTCCGGCATGGCCGTCGGATGACGAACTGGGCCCGGCCCTGCCCGAACCGCATCCTGACTGGACCGGCTGGCTGGAAGCCGAATGGGCGCGGCGCTATCTGGGCGGCTGAGATGCAGATCCCGAACCCGGCCGGGCCGGCCGCCTTCCGCCCGGCGGCGGTGATCCGCCCGTCCTGGCCGCTGATGGCGGCACCGGGCGCGGTGATCCTGCTGCTGGCCGTGCCGCTGCTGGGCGGGCTGGCGGCAACCGGGCTGGCCGCTGCCGATGGCGCCGCATGGCAGGTGCTTGCAACCGAACCCGGCATGCTGCACGCGGCCCTGATCAGCCTGTGGACCGCGCTTGCCGCCACCCTGCTGTCGGTGCTGCTGGCCGGCGGCATGGCCGCAGGCCTGGCCGCCCTGCCCGGCTTCGGCCGCATGGCCGAACGCGCCGCCCTGGTGATGGTGGCGGCCCCCCATGCGGCGGTGGCGGTTGGGCTGGCACTGCTGATCGCCCCCACCGGGCTGATCTTCCGCGCCGTCAGTGGTGGTGGCGACGCCCTGCCGCCGGACCTGGCCGTCCCCGGCGACCGGTTCGGGCTGTCGCTGATCGTGGGGCTGGTGATCAAGGAAACCCCGTTCCTGCTGGCCCTGCTGCTGGCCGCACAGGCGCGGCTGGGTGCCGGCGCCGTGCTGGCCCGCGCGCGCTGTCTGGGCTGGCGCCCGGCCAGCGCGTGGTGGCGGATCGTGGCGCCACAGATCTGGCCGGTGCTGCGCTGGCCGGTGGTGGCGGTGCTGGTCTATGGCATCGGCACGGTCGATATGGCTGTGGTGCTGGGGCCGAGCCTGCCGCCGAGCTTCGCCGTGCGCAGCCTGTCGCTGCTGTTCGATGCCGACCCCGCCCGTGCCGCCGCCGGCCATGCCGCCGCCCTGGCGCAACTGGCGCTGGCAGCGGTGGCGGTGGGCATCTGGTGGCTGGGTGAGCGGCTGGCGCGGTTCTGGCTGGCGGGCGGTCGCGGCGATCATCCGGCCCGCATCGATCCACCGCTGGTGCGACGGCCACGCCAGCCCGTGGCGCCGGCGCTGTCGGGCCTGTCGGGGCTGGTCGGCGGTCTGGCGCTGCTGCTGGCGGCCGCCAGCCTTGCCACCCTGGTGATCTGGGCGCTGGCGGCAAGCTGGCGGTTCCCCGATCTGCTGCCCATGCGCTGGGCACCGGGCCGGCTGGCCGATACCGTGGCGCTGCTCGGCTGCGTCATCGCCCGCACGGTCTGGCTGGGGCTGCTGCCGGTGGCCATCGCCCTGCCGCTGGCGGTGCTGGTGCTGGAACGTGAGGCTTTGGGTGCAGACGGCGGAACCGGGGCCGGCCGCTCGCTGTCGCAGGCGGCGGAGGCGCTGGTCTATCTGCCGCTGCTGCTGCCGCCGGCGGCATTTCTGGCCGGCATCCGCGCCTTGGCGCTGCGCCTGGGGCTGGACGGCACGGTTGTGGCCGTAGTGTGGTGCCATCTGCTCTATGTGTTCCCCTATCTGTTTCTGGCGCTGCGCGAAAGTTATCGCCGCACCGACCCCCGGCCGCGGCTGCTGGCGCGCAGCCTGGGCCGGGGGCCGGGCGGCGCCTGGGTGGCGGTGATGCTGCCGCTGACCGCGCGGCCGATGGCGATTGCCGCCGCGATCGGCTTCGCGGTCGGTGTGGCACAATATCTGCCGGCGCTGATGATCGGCGGTGGCCGGCTGCCGGTGCTGGCCACCGAAGCCGTCGCCGCCGCATCCGGCATCGACCGGCGGGCGGCATCGACTGCAGCCCTGCTGATGACCGCCCTGCCCGCCATCGGCTTCCTGCTGGCCAGCCTGATCCGCGCGCCGGCCCGGGCGGTGCGGCAATGACCGCCGGGCTGGTGCTGGACCGGCTGGCGCTGCGCATCCATGACCGGCCGCTGATCGGCCCGCTGGATCTGACGGTGCCGGCAGGCGTGATCGGCGCCGTGGTCGGGCCGTCCGGCGTGGGTAAATCCACCCTGCTGGCGGTGATCGCCGGTATTGCCGGGCCGGGTGTGACCATGGCCGGCCGGGTGTGGCTGGATGGTACTGCCATCGACGGCCTGCCGCCCGAGGCGCGGCGCGTGGGGCTGATGATGCAGGATGATCTGCTGTTCCCGCATCTGACGGTTGCCGCCAATATCGGCTTCGGCCTGCCCGCCGGGCTGTCGCGGGCCAGGCGCCGGGCCTTGATCGACGCGGCACTGGCCGAGGCGGGCCTGGCCGGGCTGGGTGGTCGCGACCCGCTGACCCTGTCGGGGGGGCAGCGGGCGCGGGTGGCGCTGATGCGGATGCTCGTGGCACGCCCGCGCATGGTTCTGATGGACGAACCCTTCGCGCGGCTGGACCGGCCGCTGGCCCACAGGCTGCGCACGGCCGTGTTCGCCCGCATCCGCGCCGAGGCGGTGCCGACGCTGATCGTGACCCATGATCCGGACGAGGCGGCGGCGGCCGGCGGGCCGGTGCTGGATCTACAGGCCGCGGATGGGTGAAAGATGCTGATATCTTCAGGACTTGACCCCCGGTCGCGCCCGGGCGTATCGTGGCGCCCTGATGTCGCGGGGCACGTGTGGCTTGTGTCGGCGCATCCGTGGGGATTTGGGCCGGCCGGCTTGCGGACCACGTAAATCTCGCTGCTAAAAGGTCGGGAGCGGGCGCAGAACGGATTGTGCGTCGACCCGGCCAGAGGCCGGGTTTTTTTATGCGGACATGTGACCATGCGGGAAGACGGGGGCCGGAACGGCGTCGAGGACGAATGTGCGGCCGATGACGGGCTGTGGGAGAGCGATCGGGGTGGCGGCGACAAGCCGGCGGCCGGCGCCGGCCGCCGGCAGGCGACGCTGGCGGTGCGCGGCGGGCTGGACCGCAGCCCCCATGGCGAGACATCGGAAGCGCTGTTCCTGAATTCGGGCTATGTCTATGACAGCCCGGCCAGGGCCGAGGCCCGGTTCAAGGGCGAGGAGCCCGGCTTCGTCTACAGCCGCTATGGCAACCCCACGGTGCGCACCTTCGAGACCCGGCTGGCGGCGCTGGAAGGTGCCGAGGCCTGCCGGGCCACGGCATCGGGCATGTCGGCGGTGTGGACCGCCCTGGTCTGCCAGCTCCGCCAGGGCGACCATGTGGTCGCGGCCGAAGCGCTGTTCGGATCGTGCCAGTACATCCTGACCGAATTGCTGCCCCGGTTCGGCATCGAGACCAGCTTCGTGCGCGGCGACGACATCGCGGCCTGGTCGGCGGCGGTGCGGCCGAACACCAAGGTGTTCTTTCTGGAAACCCCGTCGAACCCGCAGCTCGAACTGATCGACCTTCAGGCGGTGGCGGCGGTGGCACGCGATTGTGGCGCCAGGCTGGTGGTCGACAACGTGTTCGCCACGCCGATCCTGCAGAAGCCGCTGCAGCTTGGCGCCCATGTCGTGGTCTATTCCGCCACCAAGCATATCGACGGCCAGGGCCGGGTTCTGGGCGGCGCCATCCTGTCGGACGAAGCCTTCTGCGATGGCGAGCTGCGCAATTTTCTGCGCCATACCGGCCCGACCTTGAGCGCCTTCAACGCCTGGGTGCTGCTGAAGGGGCTGGAAACCCTGCCGCTGCGGGTGCGGGAACAGACCCGGGCCGCCACCGCGCTGGCCCGGCGGCTTGAAAACCATCCGGCGTTGACGCGGCTGATCTATCCGGGCCTCGCCTCGCATCCCCAGCATGCCCTGGCACGCCGGCAGATGCGGGGTGGCGGCACGGTTCTGGCGCTGGATTTCGCCGGCGGCAAGGACGCCGCTTTCCGCTTTCTTGAGCGTCTGGAGGTGGCCGACATCTCGAACAATCTGGGTGACAGCAAGACCTTGGCCACCCACCCGGCCACCACCACCCATCAGCGCCTGACCGCCGACCAGCGGGCCGCCGTGGGTATCACCGAAGGGCTGGTGAGGGTGTCGGTGGGGCTTGAGGATGTGGAGGATCTGGCGGCCGATCTGGGGGCCGCACTCGACGCCGCATAACCGCTGGCGAGGCCCGTCTGCCGATTAGGGCTTGCGCTCGGCACTGGAAATCCGCTGCATTGGTCGCAATATTGGCTTCGCAGACCCTTCGAGGCCGGCATGCGGGCGGGTTTGCCGGGGTGGGGACATCGGTATGGTGTCGCCATGATGCGACGATTGAGCAGGTGGGGATGATGGCGGCGGAACACGAATACAGCGCGACAACCCGCTCGATCATGGTGGCGGTGCGTCCGTTCTATGTCGACGACCAGTCATCGCCGGAAGACGGGCAGTTTGTCTTCGCCTATCACATCCGGATCGAGAATCACGGCGCGGACACGGTCCAGTTGCGCAGCCGCCACTGGCGGATCATCGATGCGCTGGGCCGGCTTCAGGAGGTGCGCGGCCCGGGCGTGGTAGGCGAGCAGCCGGTGCTGGCACCGGGCGAGAGCTTCGAATACACCAGCGGCGCACCGCTGGCCACGCCGTCGGGCATCATGGGCGGCAGCTATCAGATGGAGAGCGCCGCCGGCGAGATGTTCGAGGTCGAGATCCCGAGTTTCTCGCTCGACAGCCCCCATGCCGCCCAGACGATAAACTGACCGCCGGCCCCCGGTCGCAACCGGATGAGGGGCCCGCCTCTGGCAATCCGCGCCGAATGGACTAGATCTGGTCTGAACCCCTTTGGGGCGCGCACGCAGGGACAGCCGGCACCGGGCGCCGCACGGTCGTCCGCGATTTTCGCCGTGGACGGGCTTGCAGGGGTAGCTGGCAAAACCTATAGTAGAAGTTCCATCAGGCAGGTGCAGGGCGATCTCTGGTTGCATTGCCCCATCCTGCCACCGGTTCGCGGACCGGGAGGCCGCCGTATCGCGGCCAACTGTTCCGCGTGATCACGAGAGCTGCCAGGGCATGTCCGCACCGATGATCCGGCTGGCGGGTGCCCACGTAAAACTGACAGCTTTCGTACGATCGGCCCGCCGCAGACACGACGCCCCGCGCAGCTTTTGCCAGCCGGGCGACGTGTCCAGCCGGCCGCACCCTGGGAGTTGCTTGAGCAATGACACGCGAAAACGTGCTGGCGGTGAAACTTGACGGCCAGGTGAAGACCCCGGACGCGACCTCTGCGGCGCGGCCGGACCGCGCCGAAGCCGAAGCCGCCGTGCGGACCCTGATCCGCTGGGCCGGCGACGATCCCGACCGCGAAGGCCTGCTGTCCACGCCCGATCGCGTGGTCCGGTCTTATGAGGAATTCTTCGCGGGCTATGCGCAGGATCCGGTCGAGATCCTGCAGCGGACCTTCGAGGAAACCGACGGCTATGACGAGGTCGTGGCGCTGCGCGGCATCCGGATCGAAAGCTATTGCGAGCACCACATGGTGCCGATCATCGGCGTCGCCCATGTCGCCTATCTGCCGCGCAGCCGTGTGGTCGGCATCTCGAAGCTTGCCCGCGTGGTCGAGGCGTTTTCGAAGCGCCTGCAGATCCAGGAGAAGCTGACCTCGCAGATCGCCAATGCGATCGAAGAGGTGCTGAAGCCCAAGGGTGTTGGCGTGGTGATCGAGGCCGAACACCAGTGCATGAGCACTCGCGGCGTTCACAAGCCCGGCGTCAGCATGGTCACCAGCCGCATGCTGGGCGAATTCCGCCACAACCCGACGCTGCGCCGCGAATTCCTCACTCTGATCGGCAACCCCGCCGGGTTCTGATCGCGGCGGCGACACATCCTGAAGCATGAAGAAGGCCCCGCCGACAATGCCGGCGGGGCCTTCTTCTGTCTGCCAGTGTCGTGGCTGGCAGGGTCCGTAACTGACAGGATCAGTGGGTCGAGGCGTCGAACGGCACCACGACCACGCGGCTGGCGACGGCCGCGCCGGTGACGGTGGAGGTCACGGTGACGTTCTGGCTGCCATCCACCGCCAGGGTGAAGCCGGACGGGGCGCTGAGCGGCAGCAGCACCACCGTGCCCGCCGTCAGCTCCGATTTCAGCACCAGGGCCGTGTGGTGATAGGTGATACCAAATCTCGTGAGTCCTGACTCATAGGGGATTCCCAAACGGTCAGGAGTTCGATTCAATGATCGCGGACCTGAGGGA